>NZ_JBDLLU010000005.1 GCF_039749495.1 Dehalogenimonas sp. THU2
AAACCGTGGGTGCGGGCGTTCTGATTGCCGGGTTGAGCGCCCCGGCGGCGAGGCATAGCGGATCCCTCTTCTTGACTCAACAAGATACTCCTGTTCTATCTTTACTAATCGCAGTATATAGAATAAGGCCGGGAATGGCGGATTGTCAATAGGACTTTGGCGGGTTTGGAAAATATATATTGAGCTGTCAGCTGTCAGCTTTTAGTTTTTGGGGTGGGGGGATAACCACGTTAAACTTAGTGTAACGCACACTTAACCTCATCTCACGCTCTACCTCACTCACCTACCCTAATGCTGTAATAAACAATGCCCCATAATCTTGCTCCGTATAACGCTGTCACTGACGGTCACAGCCGTTCTCGGCAACGTGGCCGGCTGCCGTCAGCCCGCGCCCGAACCGCTGTACCGCGGTGAACAGTTAAAGGTCGCATAGGATGACAAAGGGCGGTAGGGCAGGGCAAGTTACGCGTTATGCTCGTTTGGCAGCACCGAGATCGTTTCGCCGGTGGTTCCCCGATTTATCATCATCGGCAACTCTCTGTTACTATATGGGCATGACCGCAGCAGGCGAACAGCCTCGTATCGAACACCCCCAATCCGGGCGCGAAAAGAAACTACTTGGCGTCCGTCCCAATGTGTTTTACCTGGGGCTGGTAAGTTTTTTCACCGACGTCTCCAGTGAGATGATCTTTACCCTGGTGCCGCTGTTCCTGGCTAACGTGCTGGGGGTGCCGCCGGCGGTGATCGGCCTGGTCGGCGGTGTTTCCGACAGCACCGAAGCGCTGGTCAAGATATACAGCGGGCGGTTGGCCGACCGGTTCCGGCGTTACAAGGCGCTTTCGGTGGCCGGTTATGGGCTTTCGACGCTGGCCAAGCCGTTCATGTACCTGGCCAGCCACTGGGGCATGGTGCTGGGAGTCCGGTTCGCCGACCGGCTGGGCAAGGGGCTGCGCACCTCTCCGCGGGACGCGCTTATCGCCGCTTCCGTAGAACCGAAGGAACGCGGGCGCAGTTTCGGGCTGCATAAGGCGATGGACAGCGCCGGCGCCTTCCTGGGCCTGTTCATCGCCGCCGGGGTGATCTACCTGACCCAGCGGGGCGCGGTGGATCTGACCCAGGATACCTTCAGACTGCTGATCGTTATCGGCATCATCCCGGCTATCATCTCGGTGATCATTTTAGCGACTAAAGTGAAGGAACCACCGAAAGCGGATCAGATCGGGGTCGAAAAGATCGGCTTCCGGGCTACGGTGAGCGGCATGAACCGGGAATTCAAACTGTTTCTCCTGGTGCTCGGTATTTTTACCCTCGGTAATTCCAGCAATTTCTTCGCTATCCTGAGGGCTCAGAATTTGGGTAATTCGGTACTCGACATAACGCTGATGCTGGTGGTGTTCAACATCACCTATTTCCTGTCCGCCACACCCGCCGGAATTTTGTCCGACAGATTTGGACGGCGGCGGTTGATGATGGCGGGGTGGGGTATTTACGCCCTGACTTTCCTGGGATTCGCCGTCGCCGCGGAGAGCTGGCATATCTGGCTGCTGTTCGCGGTCTTCGGCGTTTATTACGGTATCGTCGAAGGAGTGGCCAAGGCATTCGTAGCTGACCTGGTCCCTCAGGAGAAACGGGGCACCGCCTTCGGGTTGTATCACGGGGTACTTGGTTTGCTGCTGTTGCCGGCCAGCCTGATCGCCGGTTTCCTGTGGCAGGAAGTCAGCCCGGCCAGCCCCTTCTACTTTGGGGCGGCTCTGGCATTTGCGGCCATGGTGGGGTTGGCGGTGCTGGTCAGACCGGCTAAGACAATATAATGTTGTCGATCAACCGCGTCCGGCCTATCCTGACCGCCAGCGATATCAGGGCAGGTTTGGCGACGAAAGTGAGTTCCTCAAGGCTGGAGGCGTCGGCGACGCTGACGTAATCGATACTCGCCAGGGGTTCGGTGTTAATGAGATCGATCATCCGTTGTCTGACGATGACCGGGTCTCTCTCTCCCGCGGCGATCAGGTCTTCAGCCAGGCGAAGCGAGCGATAGAGAACCGTGGCCGCCTGCCTCTCTTCAGTGGTGAGATAGCTGTTCCGGCTGCTCATGGCCAAGCCGTCTGCCTCCCGCACCGTCGGCATCACGACCACCTCGACCGGGACGTTCAGGTCGGCCACCATCTTCCGGATAACCGCCACCTGTTGAGCGTCCTTTTGTCCGAAATAGGCGCGGTGCGGCTGGGCCAGGTTGAAGAGTTTGAGCACCACCGTGGCCACGCCCTTGAAGTGACCGGGGCGGACGGCGCCTTCCAGGCGGTCGGCGATCCTGCCGGGCAATACCAGGGTGTCGGCGCCGGGGGCATACATTTCCTCGACGCCCGGCAGGAAAACAGCGTTGGCGCCGGCCGATTCGAGCAGTCCCAGATCCCGTTCGGTGTCCCGCGGATAATTGTTGAAGTCCTCGGCGGGGCCGAACTGGGTGGGGTTGACGAAAATACTGACGACGGTATGATCGCATTCGATAATCGATCGCCGAACCAGGGAAAGATGACCTTCGTGCAGGAAACCCATGGTCGGCACCAACCCGACGGACCCCTTAAGCCCGCCGCGGTAATCCCGAAGCTCGCCGATAGTTTTAAGGACTCTCATCTTCCCGTTTCAAGTCCTCGATGACGGCTTCTTCCATGGTGAAACTCTGGTGCAGGGTGGGGAAACTCCCGTTTTTAACATCGGCGGCATAGGCGGTGACAGCATCGGCTATCAGGTCGGCGAGCCTGGCGTACTGGCCGGCGTGTTTGGGCACGAAATCGGTGAACAGTCCCAACAGGTCTGAAATGACCTGCACCTGGCCGTCGCACCCGGCGCCGGCGCCGATGCCGATGGTGGGGATGGTGATCTTCGATGAAATGTAGGCCGACAGTTCCGTAGGCATGGTCTCAAGTACAACCGCGAAAGCCCCGGCTGATTCCAGTGCCCGGGCGTCGGCCAGGAGTTTCTTTGCCGCCTGGAGGTTCCGGCCCTGGACCTTGTAGCCGCTCAACTGGTTGACCGATTGGGGCGTCAGGCCGATATGGCCCATCACCGGTATGCCGCAATCGACCAGTTTTCTGACCTTATCGGCCACGGTGACGCCGCCCTCCAGTTTGACCGCCTGGGCGCCGGCCTCCTGGATGAAGCGGGCGGCGTTGCGGAGGGTTTCTTCGACGGTGATGTGATAGGTCATGAAGGGCATGTCGGCCACGACCATGGCTTTATCGGTGCCGCGGACGACGGCTTTGGTATGGTGGATCATCTCGTCCATGGTCACCGGAATGGTTGATTCATACCCCAGGACGACCATACCCAGGGAATCGCCGACCAGTATCACCGGGATCCCGGCGCGGTCGACGATTCGGGCGGTGGCGTAATCATAGGCGGTGAGCACGGCGAATTTCTCGCCTTTCGCCTTGAAATCCCGGACCTGCTGAATGGTGGTTCTCATGGCTTCCTCCTAAAAGAAAATCGCTCCTATCGCCTGTTTCACGGAGGTGATCCGGTTCTGCTCATTCACATACACCAGCTTGGGCATGTGACCGGCGAGGTCAGCCTCTGCCACCTGATCGTAGGTCAAAATAATGACGATGTCTCCCTTACAGGCGCAGCGGGCGGCGGCGCCATTGAGGCCGATCTCACCGCTGCCGGCCTCACCCTCGATGACATAGGTGGCGAAACGGGCGCCGTTGTTGAGGTTCAGCACCTGCACCTGCTCAAAAGGCAGGATGTCCGCGGCCTGCAGCAGGTCCCGGTCGATGGTGATGCTGCCCTCGTAGTCCAGATCGCAGCGGGTGACCCGCGCCCGGTGAATTTTGCTGTGTAACATCGTTCTCATAGATTGATCTCCAGAAGTTCTTTCATTATGGCGGCCTGATCCGTGTCGATGCCGCCTTTGGCCACCGCCAGGGGAATGGTATTCAGACCCAGAACACGATAGACATCGAGCGCCCGCGGGGACTTTCCCCTGAGAGCCGCGAGGTGCCGGTTTACCGTACCGGTATCGCCCCTCGATATGGGGCCGGTGAGGCAACCCGGTACGCCGATGGTCTCTACATTGTCGATGGCGCCCCGGACCAGCGGCAACAGAGCGGCCACAGCTTGTTCCCGCGTGCCGAAGTCTTTCCACAAACCGGCGGCGAGATCCAGGAGAGTCACCAGGTAATTTGAAGCCATGACCGCCGAGGCGTGGTACAGCACCCGGTCGGTGCCGGACAGTTCGACAGGCCGCCCGCCAAGCTCCTGCGCCAGGCTCCGTAAAATCCCCAACAGCGGCTCTTCGGACTCGATGGCGAAGGTGATGCCGGGAAGAATTGCGGCGCTGTCGATCGACCCTACGCTTTGCAGGGGGTGGAAAACACCGGTGACAGCACCCTGCCGGCGCAGGGGTTCGAGTACATCGACCGGGTCCGCCGCCGAGGTGTGGCAGACCATTTTACCGGGACCCGCCTTGATCGATGCCGCGACACCGGGTATGGCTGCATCAGGGGTGGTGATGAAGATCAGGTCGGCGGCATCGGCGACGGATTGGGGATCGATACCGGCCGCGGCGGAAGGCAGCCTGGCGGCCAGTTTTTCGGCCGAACCCAGGCTACGGCTGGCGATGGCGTTTACGGTATAACCGGCATCGGTCAAACCGAGCGCCAGCGCCGTGGCGACCTTCCCGGCTCCGGTGAATCCGATTTTCAGATCTCTATCCGGCATGGAAACGTAAATGCCTCCCCGGCAAAAGCAGAGAAGGCATCCTTCCGGGCTTATTGCCGTCTCGTTCCTTCAAGGGGATACAAGCGGACTGAATATGGATATATTATACCCGATGAGACGTGATAATGGAAAAGTTGGAGCGCAGACCGGGAGTAAAAGAGGGTTAATTATTCATCGAATAGTGTTGTACTAAGGTATTTTTCTCCCCTGTCCGGAAAGATCACCACGATTGTTCCTGAATCTATGCTTTTGGCAGTTTGAACCGCCGCATACATCGCGGCGCCGCTGCTCATACCGACGAAAATCCCCTCCCGGGCTACAATTTTCCTGGTCATTTCCTGTGCCGCCTCAGACTCGACCATCACCGTAATATCGATCTGCGAGGGGTCGTATATCGAGGGGACGATAGCTTCTTCCATGTTCTTCAACCCTTGAATATAGTGCCCTCTCACCGGATGGGCGCAGACCGTTTTGATTTGAGGGTTGTGTTCCTTTAGCACCTTACCAACTCCCATAAGAGTGCCTGAAGTTCCCAAAGAGGAAACGAAGTAGTCTACCTTACCGCCGATCTGTTTCCAGATCTCTTCTCCCGTAGTCCTGTAATGGGCGATCTTGTTGTACTCGTTGGAAAACTGATCCGGCATGAAATACTTCTCAGGATGCTCTTGAACCAATTGCCGGGCTTTGATTATCGCGCCGTCCGTACCCAGTTTTCCGTCGGTTAATGTCACCTTTCCGCCAAAGGCTTTGATCATCTTGATTCTTTCAATGGAAACGGCACTGCTCATGACGATCTCGACATCATAGCCCTTGACCGTGCCGATCATGGCCAGGGCCACCCCGGTATTGCCGGAAGTGGGTTCGATGATCGTTTTGCCCTTGGTTAATTTGCCTTCCATTTCAGCCTGCCGGATCATGCTTAAGGCAATTCTGTCCTTGATACTT
Source organism: Dehalogenimonas sp. THU2 (assembly GCF_039749495.1). NCBI lineage: Bacteria > Bacillati > Chloroflexota > Dehalococcoidia > Dehalococcoidales > Dehalococcoidaceae > Dehalogenimonas > Dehalogenimonas sp. THU2. Next base: position 5,662 of record NZ_JBDLLU010000005.1, read on the forward strand.
CCGGTTGGATTGAAGCCCTCGAGTTTGGCGTAGATAGTTACATTCTCGTTGGGACTTAAATTGTTGATCCTGACGAGAGGAGTGTTACCGATAGTCTGGAGAATATTGGCAGCAGTTTCCATACTACTCCTTAAGTCGATGGCTTGAGTACACGAAGCCTGTCGAACCAATCGTCGCATAAGGCCTGAAGACCGTCGATGGCCGGTTTCCGGAACAGGTTGGCGTGAAGTTCGGTGACGGAAATGCAGTCCTGCTCGATAGCCTTGATATCGGTGTCTTCCGCGGCCTCGAAATCCAGCTTGCGGCGCACCAGCCAGTAGAACTCCCGCCGTCCGTCGTGGCCTTCCTGCACGGTGTCGATATGGGTCTTGTGCGCCAGGTTGGTGAGCCGAATCCCCTTGATCCGTTCCAGCGGGATATCCGGGGCGTTGACGTTCAGAAAGAATTCACCCGAGAGCCGGCCCGAGGCGATGTCCCCGGCGATAATGGCGGCCAGGCGTGCCGGGGTCTCGTGGTTGGTGGATTCGATATTGAAGGTGGAGACGGCCATAGCCGGGACGTTCCGGAGGTAAGCCTGCAACGCCGCGCCGACGGTGCCGGAGATCAGCACGTCATCGCCGAGGTTGGGGCCGTTGTTGATGCCCGAAACCGCCAGACCGACCGGTTTTTGCACGATGCGTTCCAATCCCAGGATCATGGCATCACCGGGCAGTCCTTCGGTAGCCCAGCAATCCACGCCGGGCAACTGGGAAGCCACCTTGCCCACTCTTAGCGGCTGGCGCAGGGTCAATGCCGTGCCTGTGGCGCTCTGTTCCCGGTCGGGAGCGACGATGGTGACCGGACCGATCTGTTTCAGGTGAGCGGCCAGGGTCCACAATCCCGCGGAATGGATACCGTCGTCGTTGGAGATGAGTATCTTCATAAGGGGCTAGAATATCACAATCGAAACGGGCGGTAAACCTGAGCGGCGGCAATCCCGACGGACCAACGATGCGCCCGACCCCATGGCACCGGCAAGCTGTTTACCGCTATAATTAGCCGCTTTGAAAACATCCGATTTCGACTACCACCTGCCCGAAAAGCTGATAGCTCAAACACCGGCCGAACCCCGCGACAGTTCCCGCCTGCTGGTGCTGGATCGGGAAAGCGGCACCACCGCTCATCGCCGCTTCGCCGATGTCGTCGATTACCTTCAGCCGGGCGATGCCCTGGTCTTCAATGATTCCAGGGTAATTCCCGCCCGCCTTTACGGCCGTAAGAAAGATACCGGAGCCAGTGTCGAGGTGTTGCTGCTTATCCGGCAGGGGCTCAACGAATGGCAGGCGCTGATAAAACCCGCCAAACGCCTGAACGCCGGGGCGGTCGTCGAACTGTTCGATAAGAACGGGGCGATCAGCGGCGTGACCTTCGAGATACTGGCGAAAGATGATGACGGTACCGCCTCTTTACGCTTTTCCGATGAGAACCGGCTGGCTGAACTGGGCATCTTGGCCTTGCCGCCCTATATCCATCATCAGCTGTCGGAATGGGAATCCGAGCGCTACCAGACGGTTTATTCAAAAGTGAGCGGCAGCGTGGCGGCGCCCACCGCCGGGCTCCATTTCACGCCGCGCCTGCTGGAGCAAATCGAGGCCAGGGGCGTCAAACTGCTGTTCGTGACCCTGCATATCGGCCTGGATACCTTCCGTCCGGTCAAAGAGGAAGACCCCTCCCGCCACCCGATCCACAGTGAATACGCCATACTACCGCCGGAAACGGCAGAGGCGATAAATCACGTCAAAGCCGCCGGGGGCAGGGTGTTCGGCGTCGGGACATCGGCGGTGCGGACGCTGGAGTGGGCGGCGATGACCGGCGGGATGCCGCTCAAGCCGTTCGAGGGATGGGTGGAGCTTTTCATACTGCCGGGATTCGAGTACCGGGTGATCGACAAACTGATCACCAATTTTCATTTGCCTAAAGGCACGCCACTGATGCTGGCGGCGGCTTTCGCCGGTTGGGACAAACTCAAAGCCGCTTATGATGAAGCGGTCGCCGGGGAATACCGGTTCTTCAGTTTCGGCGACGGTATGTTGATACTTTAAGCCGGCGACCACGCGGCTATTCCCAGCGGAAGAAACGCACGGTGAGGATCATACATACGATCAGCCATGCGACCAGTACCAGGATATCGACGCTCATTGGATATAGGGGAGGGGAACCTACCATCACTTGCCGGAAAGCGTCTCCGAGGTAAGTCAGTGGCATAGCTGAGATCACGGGACGGATGAAGTCCGGCATAATTTCCACCGGCCAAAAAATACCGGATAAGAACATCATGGGGAAGGATATCAGGTTGACGATGGGGGTGGCGCCCTCGACCGTCCTGACCCGGGCGGCCACCACGTAACCAAGTGCGATGAACACCAGGGTCCCCAATACCACAAGACCTATCATCATGAGCCAGCTGCCCAGAACTGGAACACCGAATACCAGGTTGGCGATGATCAACAGGATGGCTGCCTGGATCACCGCAAGTACCAGCCGGAAAGCTAATTGGCTGATGACCACGGTGGAGCGGGAAAGGGGAGTGACGCCCAGGCGTTTGAGGACTTTCTTTTCACGCCATTCGACTAGCGGTAAGACACCAAAGAGGCCGCTTTGCATGATGGACAAAGCCAGGATGCCTGGCACGAAGAAATCGATGAATCTCAGGCTGGTGGACAGGATCGATTCTTCTGAAAGGCTCAACAGTACCGGCGCTTGGGTCAATTGCCGGTTGAATTCATCGACGATCTGACGCATGACCGGGAGGATGATCTGCGACGTTTGAGTTTGTGATGGATCATGATAGAGGGTCAGAGCGGCGTTATTGCCCGCGCCGATAGTCGGTTCGATATTCTCAGGTATGACGATGACGGCGGCCAATTCGCCGTTTTTCAAAGCATCGATCGACGCTTCGAGACTGTCTTCGGAGATAGTAAAGATAGGAACACTGCCAATGGCTTCTGCGATATTTTGCCCAATCGGTGAATCATCATTATTCACCAAGCCGACACTATAGTTGACGGAGTTGTCGCCGCCGAAGACCATGCCGAAAAGGAATATGAAGATCAACGGGAAGGCGAAGGTAAAAAAGACCGCTGTTTTATCGCGGAAGAACTGCTTGAAATTAGCGATGATCAATTGCTGCATGGCTTTCATTCGCGGATCTTCCTCCCGGTCAGCTTCAGGAATACGTCTTCCAGGGTTGCCTGCCGCACGCGGAGGTCTTTGAGTTGGGAAGTGACGTTCTGCACTTCAGCGTATTTCAAAGTGGCCGACATGGTGGCGGGGATATCGTTGGAGTATATGACGATGTCATTAAGATCAGTCGCCACGCTGATGGCGCCGGGGAAACTGAGCAACAGTTCGTCCGACGGCCGCGGATCGAGTTCGAATTGAACCGCCTTTTCCTTGAAATTGGCGTTGATAAGGGCGCGGGGGGTATCCAGGGCGATGATCTTGCCGTGGTCGACGATAGCGATGCGGTCGCACAGGCGCTCCGCCTCTTCCATGTAGTGCGTGGTCAGGAAGATGGTTTTGCCTTTGGATTTCATGTCCTCGATAACTTGCCACATACCACGACGTACCTGGGGATCAAGGCCGGTGGTCGGTTCATCGAGAAAGGCGATCTCCGGGTCGTTGATGAGCGCCATAGCCACCGACAACCGCTGCAACTGGCCGCCGGAGAGATTCTTGACCAGCACGCGGCGGCTTTCGGTTAAAGAAAGCAGTTCCAGCAGATCGTTAATGGGAAAGGTACGCGTGTAGAAGCCGCTGAAAACCACGAGCAGTTCTTCGACGGTGAGCGACGGCATGAGAGCCGGCGTTTGCAACTGGGCGCCGATTCGTTGCTTGATGGCGTTGGAAGCCTTGGAAGCGTCCATGCCAAGGACGGTCACCTTCCCTGAATCCGGTTTACGGAGCCCCTCGATGATTTCAACGGTTGTGGTCTTGCCGGCGCCGTTGGGACCCAGCATGCCGAAGACCTCACCCTGTTTGACGTTGAAACTGAGACCGTCCACGGCGCGGATGGGTCCGTAAACTTTCACTAGATTTTCGACTTGAATAACCAACATCATACTCCAAGATAAATAGGCTTGAATCGCCTCGATGATTAATTATACATATTAGAGATAGTATAACAAAGAAATATTCTGCGAAAAAAATTGAGAGTCAAAAAAACCGATGACAATAACACAAATGAAAAGATATCTGGAAATGAGAGTTAAAGCGCAATGATGATGGCAAGTATAAGCAGCAACCCGACTATAATCGTACCGGCGATGAATAAATAGATTGGGGGGATGTCAGTCAGGAAACTGGATCGGTCGAAACCGGACCGGGCAGCTTTATATGTTGGTGTAGGCGTGGGTACTGGACGGGGGCGTTCCATGACCGGCATCGCTTCTTCCGGCAGGTCGGAATGGGCAGCCCATTGCTTATAGAGTTTCTTGAGCTTGGGATCGGTGATGATCTGCCGCTCTTCTCCCGGGGCACTCGATGCGATAGCCGCGGGTGCTTTTTTGGCAGCGGCGATTTCGGCGGGGGTCGGGGGCGTTTCCTCAGGCATTTCCATGCGGATCGATTCCTGCGGCCCGCTCAGCGGGACGCCGCAGGATGGACAGTAATCGAACGGCGCCGAGAGCCCCTTGCCACACGACGGGCAAAAACTAGCCCGTGACCTGGGGTTGGCGGCCGGCGGCGTTTCCAATTTGTTGCCGCAATTGGGGCAGAATTTTGTCGGTACCGATGACGCGGCGGTGTCGATGCTGGTATGGCATCGGGCACAGGTGATTTTGGTGTCGCCCATATCTGAAGCGTTCATTAACGCGGCTATTATAGCACGCCTTAATACCCGTGGGAACAATTATCGGTGGACAGATTTACGGTTGGTGATTATAATTCAGGGCTGTGACCAGCCGCTACAGTCTGAAGCTTTTGTATCCCCGCGACGAGATCGCCGGAGAGGTGCGTCGTATGGCGGAGCGTATTTCGGTTGATTACGCCGGAAAGGATCTGTTGGTTATCGGTGTACTGAAAGGCGCGGCTATTTTCCTGTCTGACCTGGTGCGGGCCATAACAATCCCTGTTGAGTTTGATTTCATCGGACTGGCCAGCTACGGCGACAGAGTGACGAGTTGCGGCGAAGTGAAAATAACCGCATATCCTACCTCGGCGATGGAAGGCAGACATCTGCTGGTGGTTGAAGACATCGTCGATACCGGACTATGCGTCGATTCCCTGCTGAAATTCCTGAAGGAACGGAATCCCGCTTCATTGAAACTATGCGCTTTGCTGGATAAACCGGTCAGGCGGCAGGTGCCAGTGAATATCGATTATTCAGCTTTTACGATTCCGGATAAATTTGTGGTGGGATACGGACTGGATTACGCTCAACGATATCGCAACCTGCCGGGGATCCATACACTGGAGGAGGCTGCCGATGACTGATGAGTTGCGACGGCGCATCCGGGTGGCCAGGGGTGAAGAACCGGCTGATCTCCTGTTCCGGAACGCCCGCGTGGTCAACGTTTTCAACGGTGAGATCGAGGACGCTTCGGTAGCCGTATGCGACGGAGTTATAGCCGGCGTAGGCGACTATGAAAAAGCCCAGGAAATCATCGACCTGCGCGGCGCCTATATCATTCCGGGGTTCATCGACGGGCATACCCATATCGAGAGTTCCATGCTGGATATCCGGCAGTACGCCCGCGCCGTAGTGGCCCGGGGTACCACCGGTCTGGTGACCGACCTGCATGAATTGACGAACGTCGTCGGTATCGACGGTATCAAGTACATACTCAACGCCGCCAAAACCTTGCCGCTGGATCTGCACGTCATGGCGCCGTCCTGTGTACCGGCAACGCACCTGGAAACCTCCGGCGCGACTCTGACGGCTGAGGACGTCGCCAGGGTGCTGCGGATGCCGGGAGTTATCGGCCTGGGAGAGATGATGAACTTTCCCGGCGTGCTTTTCGGAGATACCGGGGTGCTGGATAAGATAGAGGCGACGGGCGGCGGCATCGTCGACGGCCACGCGCCGGGACTTGGCGGTAAAGATCTGAATGCCTATGCAGGCGCCGGAATAAGCTCCGACCATGAATCGACCCGGATCGAAGAAGCCAGGGAGAAGCTGGCCCGCGGACTCCATATCATGATCCGTGAAGGTTCCACCGAGAAGAACCTGGCTGATCTGCTGCCCCTGGTCACGCCGCAAACCAGCCGCCGATGCATGTTTGTGGTCGATGACCGCAGTTGCGCCGACCTAAAGCGCGACGGCGATATGGACGCCATAGTGAGAAAAGCCGTCAAACTTGGACTGGAACCGGTTACAGCGATCCAATTAGCGACCATCAACCTTGCCGAGTATTTCGGGATGAGGTGGGTAGGGGCCGTTGCTCCCGGATACCGGGCAAATCTGCTGGTGGGCGATGACCTTGAACAAATTAACATAAGACAAGTTTATTGTGGGGGAAAACTGGCCGCCGAGAACGGTGAGGCACTGTTTGCAACCAGGGGCAAGGCGCCGGCAAAACTGTGCCGGACTATGAACGTCAAACCGTTCGGTGTTGCTGACCTGGCGATGGACTTGGTCGAATTGATGCCGGTGATCGAGGTGATCCCCGGTCAGATCGTCACCCGCTACCTCAAAGAAACACTCGATGTGGTGCCCGATCTTGAACGCGAGATGCTTAAAATCGTGGTTGTCGAAAGACACAAAGCTACGGGGAATATCGGCAAGGGTCTGGTCAAGGGTTTCGGCATGACGAGGGGAGCGCTGGCGTCCTCCGTCGCTCACGATTCCCACAATATCGTGGCCGTCGGCGCATCCGACGAAGATATATATGCCGCCGTCAACGAGGTGATCCGCATGGGCGGCGGCCTGGCGGTGGTCGCCGGGGGAGAGGTTTCAGCCCGCCTGCCGTTGCCTATCGCCGGGTTGATGTCCGACCAACCGCTGGACAAAGTTGTGGCTGCCCTCGAACGGGTGGAGTCCGCCGCCCGGGATATCGGGGTGAAACTGCCCGCCCCCTTCGCCGCATTATCATTCCTGGCTTTACCGGTGATTCCGGAACTTAAACTGACCGACCTGGGAATGGTCGATGTCGGCGCCTTCAAACTTATCTGAAAGCAGGGCTCTTAATTCATGGTCTACCGTCAACCCGCTCCCGATCCGCTGTTTGAAAACCGCTTTGACGCCGGTAAGCAACTGGCCGACAAGCTGATGGCTTACAAGAACGAGCCAACTATCGTGTTAGCCATTCCCAACGGCGGGCTGCCGGTGGGGTTGCAGGTAGCCCTGGCTATCGGCGCGGAACTGGATGTGGTCATTGCCCGGAAGATTCCCATTCCGTTGAGACCTGAGGGCGGTTTCGGCGCGGTGGCTGATGACGGCACCATGATCCTGAACAATGAAATCGTTAAATCGCTGGGATTGACCCAGTCACAGATAAACTACCAGGTGGCCAAGGTCAGGAACGACATCCAACAGCGCAGCCTGATCTACCGCGGCAGCCGGCCGTTGTCCATGGTGGCCGGAAAAACCGCCATCATTATCGATGACGGCCTCGCATCGGGCTACACAATGATGGCGGCGGTGGAATCCGTCAGGCGCCGCCGTCCGGCGCGCATCATCGTTGCGGTGCCGGTGGCATCCGAAATGTCGGTGCGCAAAGTGGAAAAGGTGGCGGACCGGGTGGTCACGGTGCACACGGCGCTCGTTCCCAAGTTCTACGTTTCGTATTTCTACCGCTACTGGAACGAGTTGTCTGATGACGACGGGCTGAAGTGTATTAAAGAATGGGAGATTCGGCGCTTCAAGCCCAATCTAAAGACGATCAACCAGCCCCTGTAAGTAACTTTGCCCGAACGATGCCGTTAACGCTGAAGGGAGCGGATCTCGGAAGGGCTGAGGCGCCGGTAGTCCCCTTCCCTGAGCGTTCCCAAATCAAGCGGCCCTATGCGGATACGCTTCAGCGCCCTCACCTGATGTCCCACCGCGGCAAAGAGCCTTCTGACGATACGCTTACGCCCCTCATGGATGATGATGCGGTAGTTGTAAGGCTTTTTGAGAACCGGATTGACCTTGGCCGCAGCGCTCATGCCGTCATCGAGTTCTATGCCTTTTTCAAGCTGCTCCACCTGGGAGGTTGAAAGGCCGCCGTCGATAGCCACCAGGTACTCCTTCTCCACCTCGAAGCGGGGGTGCGTCAACCGGTTGGCCAGATCGCCATCGTTGGTCAGCAGCACCAGTCCGGTGGTATCCTCATCGAGTCGTCCGACTGGAAACAGCTTGTAGCGGCCGTAGTCGGCGGGAATAAGATCGAGGACGGTGCGCCGGCCGTGGGTGTCCTCGGTGGTGGAGATTACTCCGGCGGGTTTGTAGAGCAGCAGATATACTTTATGCTGCCGGGCGATCTCTATGACCTTGTCGTCGAACACGATGACATCGGCAGGGGCCAGCGGCAGGGCAAAACTCTCGGCGACAACATCATTCACCTTGACACGTCCGGTCTTGATGGCAGCTGCCAGGTCGCGCCGGGAACCGAGGCCGGCGTCACGCAGTGTTTTTAAGAGAGTCCGGACGACCGGAGTGGGTGCCGAGTGTTTTTTAACGGGTGCCATGTTTAACCTTCCGTCTCGGCCAGCAGGCTTTCGGCATAGGCCAGAAGCTCGCTGCGGCGAGACTGTGAAACATTTTTAATATCAAGGTATTTTTCAAGGGCTTGCCGCGGTGAAAGCCCTTCACCGCCGGTTTCTCCCAAGCGGCTGCGGTTGTGACGTTCGACGTCACGTATTATCGAGAAGTAGTGGGCTTCCTTGAGGGCGTTTTTGATCTCGGCGTCGCGAAGAAGGGGGGCAACGGACTCCGGCATCTTCAGCTTCAATTGAACTATTGCTCCGGCAATATCGTCGCGGCGGTCGGCAAGGAGTTTCAGCACCTCCGAAGTCGGGTCCGTTTCACCGTGGTGTAGGGGCGAGACCGGGTCTCGCCCGCCCGGTTCGTCAAGCGTCGCTTCCAGGGTAAGAAAGCGGCGGCCTTCGAGCTTATGAAAATGGTATTTGACGTTCTTTTGCCCGCCGCTAGTCCGTCGTTGCGAGGAGGGAATCGACGAAGCAATCTCCTGTTGGTCCCCCGTAGGGGCACGCTGCTGCGTGCCCTTTTCTCCCGCATTAGACGGAGAGTCCGGTGGGCGAGGCAGGACGTCGATCTCGATGATATAAAAACCCTTGTCATCCTTCTCTTCGCCGAAGTCCAGGCGCTCCAGGCTGCCGGAGTAAATCACCGGCGGCGTTTCGTTGAGCACCTGGCGCTTGTGCAGGTGTCCCAGCGCCACGTAATCGAATACCGGTTGGGCGATATTGCCCAGCATAACTGACGGTTCAGTTCCCAGAATCAACTTGCGCTCCGAACCGATTTTGGCGCCGTCCACCCAGATATGAGCGGCCATGACGGCGGGCTGCGACGGATCGATATCGGCGGCCATCTGGGTTATCTTGGAAGACATGACCGCCTCAATCCTGGTCTTGATCTCCTCCGAAGAGACGCTTTGCCCTTCATTCTGAAACTTGCCCTCCATGCCGCCCTTGCGGGGCCATGGCAGCCCCGCCACCTGGAGCGGGCCGGATGCAGTCTCGATGTTGTACACCTTCGGCTGGCTGGCCACGGTTACCTTAGGTATCCTGAGTGTATCATATATCTCAGTGGAGGTGGCGCGGGTAGAGGCATTGGGCAGGTCGTGATTACCGATCAGGAGAAAAACTGGAATATCGTGGTCAGCCAGCTTCCTGATGCGGCGGGCAAACTCCCGCTGCTGCGTCTGCGACGGGTCCCGGCTTTTAAAGGCGTCACCGCAAAATAAAACCAGGTCCACTTTTTCCGCGACGGCGTAATCCACCAGCTTATCGAAGGCGGCCAGGAAATCCAGGAATCGCGTATTCAGTCCGCTGGCCGCATCGGGGTGGCCATACGTTTCAACGCCCAGGTGCAGGTCGGCGAAGTGGATGATTTTCATGGCTTTGTCATCCTACGCGAAAGCGGAGGATCCACGGAATTAAATTTCGGTGTATTTGTCATGGTGAACTGTTTTTAGGTGTTCGCCCTTTTTGAAGCACATATATGAGCAATAATACTTCGCGTTAGGGAAAAACTTATACTTCGGACTGGCCGAATCAAATGGCTTCCCACAATAACGGCAGGTTTTTACATTTGTATCTTCGGTCTTCATTGTGATGACCTAGATCAACTGTCGGATTTACTTCATCTCCCCCTTCAACCTCGGGAACAAATAAGCCTTGATCTCCTCGATCGGAATTCTCACCTGGGTCATGGTGTCGCGCTCTCGCACAGTAACCATCTTATCATTCAAAGAGTCGAAGTCCACGGTGATGCAATACGGCGTGCCTATCTCGTCCTGGCGGCGGTAGCGGCGGCCGATGCTCTGGGATTCGTCGTAGGTTACCATCCAGGCCTTGCGCAGGGAAGCGTAGATCTCCTTGGACAGGTTGGCCAGCGGCTCTTTCTTGGAAAGGGGCAGGATCGCGGCCTTGTAAGGCGCCAGGCGCGGATGGAGCTTCAATACGGTGCGGATTTCGTCCTTGTCCGGCTCTTCCGTGTAGGCGTCCAGCATGAAGGCCAGGACGGAGCGGTCAACGCCGGCTGAAGGCTCGATGACGTAGGGGGTGAAATGCTCGCCGGTCGCCTCGTCGAAATATTCGAGGTTTTTGCCGCTGTGCTGGGAATGCTGCTTGAGGTCGAAATCGCAGCGGTTGGCGATGCCTTCGAGCTCGCTCCAGCCCATGGGGAAGAGGTACTGAACATCGGAGCAAGCCTTAGCGTAGTGAGCCAGTTCGTCCTTGCAGTGTGCGCGCATCTGGAGATTTTCCGGCTTCATGCCCAGGGAGGTGTACCACTCCAGACGCGTTTTCAGCCAGTGGGCGTGCCATTCCTCATCGGTGCCGGGTTTGACGAAATACTCGAGCTCCATCTGCTCGAACTCGCGTGAGCGGAAGATGAAGTTGCCGGTGGTGATCTCATTGCGGAAACTCTTGCCCATCTGCGCGATGCCGAAAGGCAGCTTCTTGCGGGTGGTGTTCAGGACGTTTTCAAAATTGGTGAAGATACCCTGGGCGGTTTCCGGACGAAGATAAACGACAGCGGCGGTGTCTTCCACCGGGCCCATAAAGGTCTTGAACATCAGGTTGAACTGGCGCGGCTCAGTCAGTTCTCCGCCGCAGGAGGGACAGACTATGCCTTCGAAATCACCGGGGCGCCAGCGCATCTTGCACTTCAGGCAGTCGGCCATGGGGTCTGAGAAACCGGTGATATGGCCGGACGCTTCCCACACCTTCGGGTTCATCAGGATAGACGAATCCACGCCGACGACATCATCCCGTTCCTGGACCATGGATTGCCACCAGGCTTGTTTGATGTTGTTCTTTAAGAGGACGCCCAGCGGGCCGTAATCCCAGCAGCCGCCCGGGGCGCTGTAGATCTCGGAAGACTGGAAGATAAAGCCGCGACGGCGGCTGAGAGAGACGATCTTATCCATTTCGACGGGGTTGGTTTGGTCGGCCAAGGTGATTACTCCTTTAATTTTCTAGGTCATTCTTGAGCGCAGCGAAGAATCTCGATACTGCTTTCAAGGATATGCCTCGATCAATGGATTATTCTTTCTTCTTCTCCTCGATTCGAGTGAAACCCTTGTAAGCCTGAATGACGATCGGCAGCCCGAATATGATGATCAGTATACCGCCGATAACCAGCGTTATCAGGGAAAAAAGCCACAGCGGCATGAGATGGCTCGACTCCAGGGCGTAGACGATGCTGTCAATCAACACGTACGCCATGATCAACTGGATCAAGGCCGGCATATTGCCCATCAGGGTCAACAGGCGGGCGGGATTGAACCAGAAACTATCTTTATTGTCACGAAAGAGCTGGACACGGCTGATGGAGAGGGTGGCGAAGCAGGCAACGGTTGTCAGCACCGCCTGTATGCCTAGCAGCATCATCACCAGCGATGATTTGGCGGTCAGGCTGCCTGACGGGACACCGCTGAGATCGAAGCGATAATACAGCTCATCCGGTAACCGGCCGTAGAACACGGCGGCGACGGTGGCGGTGAGCAGCAGGACGGCCAGCGGCAGAGCGATGAAACTGAGACGGAATTTCAGGGGATCGGGGTTGGCGGTTTGTTGTGACACTTGATACCTCGACGGATATTTTACCTGAATCTGGCGGCGGTTGAAAGCGGCGGGGGATCCGACGATGACACAGGCGGCCGATTTCCCTAGAATAAGAGATGGAGACTGGCTGATGGGGTCAGCCCGGTCGTAAAAGAGCAGCAGAAAGGACATATCTAAATGATCATCGAACGTCTGATTGTCGGCCCGATACAGGCCAACTGTTATATTGTCGCTGACGAGGGGAGCAGGGAGGGGCTGGTTATCGATCCCGGTGCCGACGCCGCGACCATTCTCAAGCGCGTCCTGCAACTCGGCTTGAAGATCAAGTATATCATCCTCACTCACAGCCATTTCGATCATGTAGCGGCGACCGGAGCGGTCAAAAAGGCGACCGGTGCGAAACTGGCGATCCATGAAGCTGATGCCGGGAGTCTGAACGACGGCCTGCTGGCCCGTTTGGCGGGCATCGTTACCGAGAAGGCGCCGCCGCCCGACATGCTCCTCAAGGGCTGGGAAAAATTTACCATCGGGAAGATCGATTTCACCGTGCTTCACGTGCCGGGGCACTCCCCCGGCGGCATCGCCCTTTACGGAGCGGACGTCGTGTTTACAGGCGACAGCTTATTCGAGGAAAGCATCGGTCGGACCGACCTGCCCGGAGGTGACTATGCCACACTCATCGATAACCTCAACACCCGGCTGATGGCCCTCGATGACGCCATAAAAGTTTACCCCGGGCACGGCCCCGATACTACTATCGGAACCGAGCGCCGGGGTAACCCTTTTTTGGTTAACCCTCCCAGGAGGGAGTGTTAGAAGATACCTGTCATGTTGACGATGACCGGAGCCAGTACCAGCGAAATGATAGATACCAGCTTGATCATGATGTTGAGCGACGGGCCGGAGGTGTCCTTCATGGGATCGCCTACGGTGTCGCCGACGACGGTGGCCTTGTGGGCCAGGGAACCTTTACCGCCGAAGGCGCCGGTCTCAACCCATTTCTTGGCGTTGTCCCAGGAGCCGCCCGCATTGCTGAAGGCGACAGCCAGGATGAAGCCGGTGACAGTGGCGCCGACCAGGAAGCCTCCCAGGGCAATTTTCCCGAAGAGGAAAGCGACGACGATCGGCATCAGGACAGTCATGACGCCGGGGAGTACCATCTGCTTGAGGGATTCGCGGGTGCAGATATCTACGCACTTAGCGTATTCTGCTTTGCCGGTGCCTTCCATCAGACCGGGAATCTCTTTGAACTGACGGCGCACTTCGTTAACGATGGAAGCGCCGGTCTTGCCGACCGCGTCCATGGTCATGGCGGAGAAGACCGCGGGCAGCAGACCGCCCAGGAACAGGCCGACCAGGACCTTCGGATCCAGCAGACTGATCTGCGACGGGGTGATGCCGACGGCGATGGTGTAGGACAGGAGCAGCGCCAGGGAGGTCAGGCCGGCTGAGCCGATGGCGAAGCCTTTGCCGATGGCGGCAGTGGTGTTGCCCAGGGAATCGAGGGCGTCGGTGCGTTCGCGGATCTCGTGGGGCATGCCGGACATTTCTACGATGCCGCCGGCGTTATCGGCCACCGGGCCGTAAGCGTCGGTGGCGTCCTGGATGCCCAGGGTGGCCAGCATGCCGACGCCGGCCAGGGCTACGCCGTAAACATCGCCGAAGTTGTAGGCGACGATGATGGCGATAACGATGAAGATGACCGGGGGAGCCACACTCATAAGTCCGTTACCGAAGCCGGAAATGATGTTGGTGGCGGCGCCGGTCTGGGAAGCCTGGGCAACCTTGAGAGTCGGCTTGTAGACATAAGATGTGAAGTAGTTGGTGCTCTCGCCGATGGCCAGACCGGCAGCGAGACCGGCGGCGATGGCTACAAACAAGCCAAGGTCGGCGCCCAGGAAGCTGACGGCGGCGAACGAGAAGACCACCGAGAGGATAGCGGCGATATAGGTGCCGCGGCGTAGCGCGTTCAGGAGCGCCGTCATTTGCAGCTTCTCACCCACGCGGACGGAGAAAATACCGATGATGGAGGCGATGATGCCGCCGGCGGCGACCATCATCGGCAGCCACCAGGCAGTCTGCAGGTCAGGCACCAGGGAGGAGTCGAGATGGGTGGAGAAGACGGCGATAGTACCCAGTGTCATGGTGGCGATGATGGAATCGACATAGGATTCGAAGAGGTCGGCACCCATGCCGGCGGTGTCGCCGACGTTGTCGCCGACGAAATCGGCGATGACCGCGGCGTTGCGCGCATCATCTTCGGGGATGCTCTGTTCCACCTTGCCGACGATGTCGGCGCCGGTGTCCGCACCCTTGGTGTAGATACCACCGCCGACGCGGGCGAAGATGGCGACGGATGAGGCACCGAAACCGTAGCCGGGAATGATGGCCAGGAAGCTGGGATCGGTGTTGAAGGCGAAGTACAGGATGGATAGGCCGAGCAGGCCGATGCCTACCACGGTCATACCCATGACCGAACCGGCGCGGAAGGAAACCTTCAGGCCGTGATTAAGGCTCACGGCGGCGGCGGCGGCGGTGCGGGAGTTGGCGCGGATGGCGATGGCCATGCCGATGTAGCCTGCCAGCCCGGAACTGATGGCGCCGAAGACGAAGGCCAGCGCCACTTTCCAGCCCAGATCGGGCACGACGATGAGGACCAGGGTGACCACGGCGACGAAGATTGCGAGTATCCGGTACTCGCGTCCCAGGAATGCCAGGGCTCCCTCTTTGATGGCAGCGGCGATCTCCCGGACTTTGGCGTTACCTTCGTCCTGGCTCAAAACGAACTTTGCCAGGAACCCGGCCAGCACCAGTCCCAGGACTGCGCTCCCGAGGGCAAGAATAATTGGATCCACTAGTTGTAATCCCTCCTTCTATTAATTTGCTCTCTATTTAAGCCGGTCGTTAAGCGCGCCCAGTTGACCTTCCAGGCGCTTCTGTTGCAGCGTCAGCGTCAAGTCGCTGCGGGTCTTTTCCAAAATACCGCGCACCATGTCGGTCGTGCGGCGTAAATTGCCGGTAATGGCATCGGGAAAATCCATGGTGACCAGTATCTCATAAATGGCGTCCATATCGCCGAGGAGTTCTTCAGCCCGTGAGAGATCCCCCTGGCGCAGGCCGTCCAGGATGTAACGCCGCAGTTCGCCGATGACCTCCCCCATGCCGTTCAGGTAGGCGGCGGAGTCAACTTTCAGGTCTTCGGGGGTTGGTATCGGCTGCCCGGTGATGATGGCCAGGGTGATGCGGCCTTCGGCGTATTCTTTCTGGGCATCGCGGAAGAAGCTGGTGTTGGACAGTTCGTCGCAGGCGTCGATGCTGGCCCCGGCCTCATCGATCAACGACTTGGCTTTTTCAAGAGAGGTTTCAGCTTCGGCGAACTGCCTGCGGTGGATGGCGCGGATGGAAAGGGAACAATAGCGGATAGCTTCACGTGAAAGGGGTAAAGCTTTCTCGCGGGCGGCATCCTTCTCGGTAAAAGAGAGGCGGATGCCGGTGGCAATCGAGTCGAGCCTTTCGTTGAAGCTTTCCGTCATCTGACACCATTCCTGGCTGGTACGACGATGGGGATGCCGATTTTGCCGGTCAATTCGTCTTTGAGCGTGTCGGAGCACAGCACATAATCGGCACCTCCGCTCTCGGCGCTGACCGCCTCCTCGACATTCATTGCGGCATAGCCGATGAGTTGGTCGATCGCCAGCAGGCCGCGCACGACCGGAGGAGGCAAAGATCCCCCGTCGATGGCTACGCCGTCGGCTTTGACGGCAACGGCGATATCGGCAAATTCTCCGATAATGAATAGCGCGCCGGCATTATTACATCGTTTCCTGGTTTCGGTTGCCAGACCCCAGAGATCGCAGCGCTTCAAAGAGCCGGGATCGAGTTGAACCGATTGGCTGCCTTCAGCAAGAGCCGCCGTGACGTCATCCATGTTACCGGCGGTCGTGTATCGGCCGGAAAGACGGCTGGTCTTAGCCTGCCGGGAGAGGAGGACAGTCAGTTCTTTTTCGATATCGTATACTGCGTAGCGGATAGTCTCGAACACGGCTCCGTCGATGGTTATCTCCGGCAACCGAGCCATTTCTTCCAGTACCCTCAGGGACTGCTCCACGCGGCGGGCGTTGGCCGTCACGGTTTCGCCGATGTCGCCGGCCGATCTTTTAACGGCTTCAGACTCCCGGCCGACATCGCCGGCGCTGTCCCGGGCTGAAAGTAATTCGGCAGTCGAAAAATGACAGTTTTCCAACAGGCGATGTCGCAAGGATTTAAGGCGTTTGGAGATGAGGGAAGAGTCAAGATAAAAACGGGACACGTCCTCTAGAACGCGCAAGCCCTCAGCCGTGCGGTCCAGGTTGGCGTCAATGATCCGCAGTGTTTGACCTTGGAGGTGAGTCAAATAATCCCCGATTGGGCGTTCATTCAAGATAATTTAAAAGCGCCTGATTGTAGCATAAGAGCCGCGTAATCGTAAAGGGACGCCGGTACGGGTACCCCCGCTGTCCCAACTCCTTGGCATCCTACGCTCACCCGTTGTCACCCTATAGCAGCCGTCCGGCACCCATTCGTGTCTCTCCCTTTCCTAAAGGCCTGTCCTTGAGCGAAGTCGAAGGAGAGATTATGAGGGATTTCGTCACGCCGTGCCGTCTGCGGCAGGATATGAAGAGGGAATTGTTTTATTGTTTTTTTCGCAATGCATTTTTTTAGAAACAATCCCTATTTTTCACGATTGACATCAGGCGGTCCAAACGTGGGATTGTTTTGTTGTTTCAAGCTGAATCAAATAAAACAAATCCCCCGGTCAAAGCTGCCAACGGCCGCCGGGTGGTATTTTTTCGGGGTTGTTTGAAATTCAATATCCCTAATTCAGTTTTAAAAGAGCCAGGATGCTAACCAGACAACGGTCAACGCTTCAGCGGGGAACCAGGCTGCCTGCTTCGTATGCCTTGCGAAAACGAAGGAAACGAATCCATTTTTTCACTTTCAGCCTTGCCCGGAACTGCTGCGGAGCGAGGCGAACAGGCATAGGGTAGACTGGTGTCTGACCGGGAGAACGTATGATACCATATCGTCACTCGTAGGTTGTCAATGGGATATTGGCGGGTTTTGGAAATATATATTCCGAAAAATCGATGGAGTCACCCGTCAGACAAGGTTAAACCGGAAACGGGCGCGCTAGTCCAAAATGGGTTCCTGATAATATATCAGGTCGAACCCGCCCCCGCGTGCATCTCATCCGAAGTCGTGACCCGGATGTTCGAGGCCGCAAAATCATTCAATCGTCGCGGGTGATGGCGTAGGGGATGTGGTCCAGGTGATGTCCGGTGGCATGGAACTCGACGCCGATAAAATCTATGCGCCAGTCTGCCGGCGATTTGGGGTTAGCGCAAAGGTATTGCTCCGCGGCTCGGATAAGCTTATGGCGCTTGCGCCGGGTGACCGATTCGGCCGGAGAGCCGTAATCAGCGGATGATTTGGCCCGTACTTCGATGAAAACCAGTTCGTTATATTTTTGCGCGATGATATCGATCTCGGCAACTTTGCACCGCCAGTTGGTCGCAATGATGGAGAATCCGGCGTCTTCGAGATATTTCCGGGCGATCAGTTCGCCGCACCGTCCGGTCGATATCCGGCTCAAAGGAGGGTTCTCAGATTGAAGACCGGCGCGAAGGTGCGGCGGTGGATGCAGCAGGGACCGTGTACGTTCAGACGTTCGAGGTGTTCGGCGGTGCCGTAGCCTTTATGCCCGGCCAGGTGATAGTCACTGAATCGTTCGCCCAACCGGCGCATCAACCGGTCGCGGGTGACCTTGGCGATGATCGAGGCGCAGGCGATGGAGACGCAGAGGGCATCGCCGTCGATGATGCCTTTCTGAGGTAACGGTATTTCCGGGAGACGCAGGAAGTCGATTATCAGCGCCTGCGGTCCCGGCGTCAGTTCGGCGACGGCCAGTCTCATGGCCAGCCTGGTGGCGGGTACGATGCCGTTTTTATCGATATAAGCATGGGAGACCACGCCGGCGCCGTAGCTGAGCGCGTCCATGGTTATTGCCTTATATAACTCCTCCCGGGCCTCGAGAGGCAAGAGTTTGCTATCGCGGATATCCTTGAGCCAACCGCTTTTCCGCTGCCTGCCCAGGATGACGGCTCCGGCCACGACCGGCCCGGCGAGCGCGCCGCGTCCGGCTTCATCCACACCCGCCACAAGTTCCAGCCCCTGCCGGATAAATTCGGATTCTTCACGAAAATGAGGGAAACGGTTTGTCGCAGACATCAATCCGGTATTATACCAGCATGACTGGAATATCGCATGACCGATCTGTCCCGATATGCCGGGGCGGCCTAGCGGCGTTACCGGTTTGGAGCACTGTAGCGGGCATCGAGCAGGGACTTGACCTTCTCCCAGATGATGTCCGCGATCCTGTCTTTCGTCTGCGACGCGTCCACTACCAGCCAGCGCGACGGCTCTTCACCGGCCAGCGCCAGATAACCGTCATGCACTTTCCGGTGAAAGCCCAGGCCTTCCCGCTCGATGCGGTCGGCGGTCTGCATATGTTTGCGCGCCTGCCCTTTTTCCACCGGCATGTCCAAAAGCAAGGTCAAGTCAGGCATCAGTCCCTGGGAGGCGATGCTGTTGATGGCCCTCACGGTGGATAGAGATAAGCCGCGCCCGAGACCCTGGTAAACGATGGTGGAATCGACGTAACGGTCGCAAACAATGATCTTTCCGGCGGCGAGCGCCGGCTTGACGATCCGGCTGACCAGTTCCGCCCGGGAAGCATTGAAGAGCATGAGTTCAGCCAGGGGACAGATGGCGTCCTGATCGCTCCATTTTAATATACGGGATATTTCCGTGCCCAGCGGGGTGCCTCCCGGCTCCTGGGTACGTACCACCTCATATCCGGCCGCCTTCAGCCGCTCATGAAGGAGACCGGCCTGGGTGCTCTTACCGAACCCCTCACATCCCTCGAAGGTGATGAATAAAGACATCGTCACTCCTTGAAGATATTGACCCGGCGGCGCGGTTCTGCGCCCAGGCTGTCGGACCGTAATTGATTGCGTTCGGCCACCAGGTGTTGCAGGCGGCGGATATAGGCGCCCTGGGGACTGAGTTCCACCCGCCCCTCAGCGCCGCTCCTCACCCTGCTGACGGCTTCCTCGGCTTCAGTAAGCGCCCAGTTGAGCCCCCCGGAATTTCCGGTCTGCTCCGGTTCGTGGCGGCTCAGCATGCCGAGGAACTGGCGGAATTGGGCGGGGGTGTGGCTTTTAAGGACATAGACCGGAAGTTCCCGGGCTTCGGCATCCCGGATACGCTGCGGCCGGCGTCGAAAGTAGTTACCGGAAGTCACCAGCATGCCGGCATCGGTCAGCCGCTCGGTGATGTTCAGCTTGATATGCATCTCTTCGGCGATCTCTTCGAGGCGGGTCCGATTGATGCCGAAGAGATACAGGCGCGGTGTCTCGACGGGTGCAGGGGCGGCGGGAATGTGTGTCTTTTTTAAGCGGCCTTCTCCTCGGGATTCTTCCGCCTCGACACGGGTGATTTTGACCTCACCGGCCTCATCCACGGAGCGGACCTCGGTCTCCGGCGGATGGCCGCGGAGAATGGCGTCCACGGCCTCAGCGGCGTTTGTATGGACGGCTACCCGGTCCCGTTCCTGAATCTCTACGATGATATCGAAGGTCGGGGGCGCCTTGCGTTCCAGGACGGTTTTCTGAGTGCCGCGGCGCCGCGCCTCTTCGTCGCCCAGGGTGACGGCCTGGATGCCGCCTATAAGGTCGGAAAGAGTCGGGTTCTGCATCAGGTTATCCAATGTATTGCCGTGAGCGGTGCCGACCAGTTGCACGCCGCGCTCGGCGATGGTACGCGCGGCCTGGGCCTCCAGTTCTGTGCCGATCTCGTCGATGACGATCACTTCCGGCATATGGTTTTCCACGGCTTCGATCATCACCGCGTGCTGAGCATCGGGCATCGCCACCTGCATGCGGCGGGCGCGGCCGATGGCGGGGTGGGGAATGTCGCCATCGCCGGCGATCTCGTTTGAAGTATCGACGATGACCACCCGTTTTTTCAGGTCATCCGCCAGCACCCGGGCCACCTCACGCAGCATGGTGGTCTTACCAACGCCGGGTCTTCCCAGGAGTAACACGCTGCTTCCAGTCTGGATCAAATCCTCGATGATCTTAATCGTGCCCAGCACCGCCCGCCCTATGCGCAGGGTGAGGCCGATGATCTTGCCTTTGCGGTTGCGGATAGCGGAGATGCGGTGAAGGGTGCGTTCGATGCCGGCCCGGTTGTCACCGCCGAATACGCTGATACGGGTGATCACATAATCAAGATCGGCTTCGGTGACCTCTTCAGGGCGTAATACGATCTCACGCTGCGGAAAACGGGCTTCCGGCACCCGTCCCAGGTCCATGATAACCTCAAGCAATTGGCTCAGATCGGGCTGCTCGTTGAGCGGACGCCGGATCTCCAAGGGCAGGATGTCGAGAAGGGTGCCCAGATCATCGGTGATCAAATTGGCCAAGTCACTGCCTCCGGAAAAATGTTTGATACCGGTATCATTCTACTATCCGGTTACTCGATGGGCAAACCGTTAGCGCAATGGTCTTTTAGAAGGTAATCCGTTGCGCCGCGGATAACTTTCAGGAGTAGGGGAGATTTTCTCGATCACGATCAGCCGGCGATCATCTGACAACCCGTCGATCTCGATGGCCCGCACGTCCCGAAGACATCCGCCGAGCAGGGCGATACCTTTACGGGCTGATTCGACTTCATCTTCTATCGAGCCCTTTTTCATGGCGATGAACCAGCCGCCGACACGGCAGAACGGTAAAGTAAGTTCACATAAAGTATCCAATGAGGCGACGGCGCGGGAAACGGCGATATCGTAGCTTTCCCGGTGTTCCGGCTGCCGTGCCGCTTCTTCAGCTCGCAAATTGACCACGGAGACACCGTCCAGCCCCAATATACCGGCCATATGACTCAAAAACACCGCCTTTTTCCCGATAGCTTCGAGAAGAGTCAATTCGATACCCGGGAAAGCGATCTTGAGCGGCAGGCCGGGAAAACCGGCGCCGCTGCCGACATCGATGACCCGGTGGTTGTCGAACCCGATGCCGGCGACGGCGAGTGACAACGAATCCAGGAAGTGGGTCACCTGTACCCCATCGTAATCGGTGACGGCGGTGAGGTTGAAGCGCGCATTCCAGTCAATCAATTCCCGGTAGTATGTTTCGAAAAGGTCGTATCGACTTTCGTCCAAAGACAGTCCGAGGCCGGTGGCGCCCCGGCGCAGTAATGGTAAATTTTCGAACATGCGACGATTATAGCATTTTGTTCCGCTACGGCGGGTTGTGTTATGCTTAGGTACCAGACCGCTAGGGGTGCGCACCCGCTGAGAGTCCCCGGAATCCGGGACAACCCTGGCACCTGAACTCGGTAATGCGAGCGTAGGAAAAGCGGAGGTGCCTGCCAGGGTCTGGAATAATGCCCTGGTTTTTTTATGACGACTCAAATGCAACGAGCCCGCGAGGGCATAATCACCCCCCAGATGATGGCGGTAGCCGCGGCGGAACACCTGCCGGTTGAAACCATTCGCGCCGGTCTTGCCGACGGGACGATCGTAATTCCGGCCAATATCAGCCACCTTCACCTGAACCCATGCGGTATAGGTAAAGGGCTGCGGACCAAGGTCAACGCCAACATCGGCACATCATCCGATTGTGTCGATATCGCGCTGGAACTCAGCAAATTGGCGGCGGCGCAGGACGCCGGCGCCGATGCGGTGATGGACCTGTCAACAGGTGGTGATCTGCCGGCTATCAGGCGGGCCATACTGGCAAAATGCACCGCCGCCCTGGGGACGGTGCCGATATATGAGGCCGGGGTGGTGGCGCGGGTAACCAGGGGTTCTATCATCGAACTGACCGCAGAAGACCTGTTCGATGTCATCGAACGGCATGCCCGCGAAGGCGTCGATTTTCTCACCGTGCATTGCGGCGTCACCCGGAGCACCATAGCCCGCTTGAAAGAACAGGGACGGGTGACGGATATCGTTTCCCGAGGCGGGGCGCTGCTGGCCGGCTGGATGGCCTACCATGATCAGGAAAACCCGCTGTATGAGCAGTATGACCGGTTGCTCGGTATCTGCGCCGAATACGACGTTACACTGAGCCTGGGCGACGGCTTGCGGCCCGGCTGTCTGGCCGACGCCACCGACCGGGCACAGGTCGAAGAGCTGCTCACCCTCGGCGAACTGGTGGACCGGGCGCGGCGGGCGGGCGTCCAGGTGATGGTTGAAGGACCGGGTCATGTGCCGCTCAACCGCATCCGGACCAATATGGAGTTGCAGAAATCGATTTGCAACGACGCGCCGTTTTACGTGCTGGGGCCGCTGGTGACCGATGTCGCCGCGGGCTATGACCATATCACTGCCGCTATCGGGGGAGCCCTGGCGGCTGTCCACGGGGCTGACTTCCTGTGCTACGTGACGCCCGCCGAACATCTCTCACTCCCGGATGTCGAGGACGTGAAAAACGGCGTCATCGCTTCCCGGATCGCCGGCCATGCCGCCGATATCGCCAAAGGCGTCAAAGGCGCCGCCGATTGGGACCGGAAGATGGCCGAAGCCCGGAAACGGCTGGATTGGGAAGCTCAGGCCGAGCTTTCGATCGATCCCGAACTCAGCCGACGGCGGCACGGCGCTCTTCGTTCAGCCGGCAGCGCCTGCGCCATGTGCGGTGAATTTTGCGCCATGGAGATGGCGGAAAAATACCTGGGGATCAAGACCGCCCGGTGTTAAAATCCGCAGGCACGGATGTAAGCCATATTGGATAGCGGTTTCAACCTGGGCCATATTTTCGGTATTCGATTCCGCGTCCATTACTCCTGGTTTTTCATTTTTCTCCTTATCACCGTATTTTTAGCCCAGCAGGTATTCCCGGTCGCCGTTCCCCGGGAGAACACCTCAACTTACTGGATCATGGGAGCGGTGACTTCGCTCCTGTTCTTCTTTTCAGTCCTGTTCCATGAAACATCACACAGCCTGGTTGGCCGAGCCAACGGCATACCGGTAAGCAGCATCACCCTGTTCTTGTTCGGCGGAGCGGCCCAGATGACCCGGGAGCCGGCCTCAGCCGGCGCGGAGATGAAAATGGCCCTGGCCGGGCCGATGTCCTCGCTGGGCCTGGCTGCCGCCTTTTGGATGATCTATTCCTTCTACCTGGGCATTGAGAACACCGTGGCGGCGATGGCATTGTGGCTGGCCCAGATCAATCTGATCGTGGCTGTTTTTAATCTGCTGCCGGGTTTTCCGCTGGACGGAGGCCGGGTATTCCGTGGCTTGTGGTGGCATTTCCGGCGCGACTACGAAGGGGCGACCAGGGTGGCCGTTTTTGCCGGCCGGATAACCGGCTTTCTTATCATCGGCGCCGGCCTGTATTTTATCGTTTATTATCGCGACTGGTTGGCCGGTGTCTGGCTGGCGGTGCTTGGCTGGTATTTGGAAAGTGCTGCCCGAACCAGCCTCAAGCAATTCGAACTGCAAATATGGCTTAAGGGGAAGAAGGTGTCGGAGGTGGTGAACAAGGAGTGCCCGGTGGTCGCGGAGAACACAACCGTCGCTCAATTGAGGCAAGAGCATCCCGGCCGGCGCTGTTTCTGGGTAGAAGCGGAAGGGACGATTTCCGGTGCGGTATTTTTACCCGGGAAGGGTGATGACCTTGAACTTAAGATAATCAGCGACCTGGCGCAGCCGATAGCGGGTGCCATTGAAGTTGGCCCCGACACCGACCTGCTGGTTCTGGTGCAGGAATTTAATGAAACGGGCAAGGATGTTGCCCTGGTAACCGGTTACGAAGAACGAGGGCTTGTATTCCTCGATGAACTGGTAGAACTGGTTAACCGGCAGAGAAATCAGGGGGTTGGAAATACCGGGACCGGAGGAAAATGAGTACCGTCTCTGCATTACTGTTTTGCCGATGGGGCATTTGAAGTTATATACTGGAAATAAGGTATTGATACAGGGGTACCTTAATCGTCGTCCAGATTAATGCGACGACATATCCGTTAAGCTGATTGCGCTGAATAATAGAAAGAAGGAATTAATGTCTCCCGAAAACACAAACAAACCCCTAACGCTCACGGAAGCTGCCGTGGCTTACCTGGCGTCCTTGTCTGCTGCCAAGCGCCAGGTTATGACGCCAGCGGTGATGAATTTTGTGCGCTGGTACGGCGGCAATCATACCTTGAATAATCTGTCCGCGCCCAAATTGGCGGATTACGCGGCCGCGCAACCGGCGGGAGAAGAAGCTGCTGCTAAATTGAAAGCCGTCAAGGAGATGCTCAGTTATTCAGTGAAGAACGGTTGGATCGAAGCAAGCCTGGGGGCACATGTCAAGCTTAAAAAATCCCCGTTGAGATCGGTGAGTGCCGCCCGAAAGCCGGCAAAGGTTGAACAACTGGTCTTGACCACCGCAAAAAAGGCCGAGATGGATAACGAACTGGCGGCTTTAAAAGAAAAGCGTTTTCACGTAGTTGAAGATATTAAGCGGGCTGCGGCGGACAAAGACCTGAAGGAGAATGCCCCCTACCATGCTGCCCGCGAGGAAAAGGCTAAATTGGACGGGAAGGTCGAGGAATTGGCATTGCTGCTCAAGCATGCCATCGTCAATGACGATGAAACCCGTGCCGGAGGCACAAAAGCAGAACTTGGACGAAAAATCACCATCAAGGATGTGGCCACCGGGTCAACGTCGACATATACGCTGGTGATACCGCGTGAAGTTAGTCCCAAAAGCGGGCGGATCTCGCCGGTCTCCCCGATTGGCAAAGCCGTATCGGGACGCGCCGTCGGAGACACCGTCGACGTAATTGCGCCGTCCTGTGTCGTACGTTACATCATCGAGTCAATCGAATAGCAAAATAGCCAAAGGAGTCTGATATGCGGTCATCATTCCGCTTGGGACGCATTCTTGGCATCGAGATCGGCATCCATGTTTCATGGTTGTTTATTTTTGCTTTTCTAACGTGGTCCCTGGCGGCCGGATATTTTCCGCTGGAAAACGTTCTGCCCGGTCGTGACAACTTAACCTACTGGCTTCTGGGCGCCGTATCCTCACTGAGCCTGTTTATCTCGGTACTGGCGCATGAACTGGGCCATTCGGTCGTCGCCAGGCGCAATGGTATTCCGGTGAAGAACATCACCCTGTTTATTTTCGGCGGGGCATCCAATATTACCAAGGAGGCGGAGACGCCTGGCGCGGAGTTCCGCATGGCTGTCACCGGGCCGATGGTCAGTTTCGCCTTGTCCGCCATATTTTTTACCGTATTCTTCGCAACTGGTAGAGAGGCAACTGCGCTTAACGCCGTGGTCGTTTACCTGGCTCAGATCAACCTCATTCTCGGTGTTTTCAATCTTCTGCCGGGATTCCCGCTGGATGGCGGCCGGGTTTTCAGGTCGATCCTTTGGAAGGTTCTGAAAGATGAACCCAAGGCTACCCGGATAGCGGCCGGCTCCGGCCAGGTGATCGCCTATATTTTCATCTTCGGCGGTATCGCTCTGGCTTTCATCGTCGGTATAGGGGGTTTGTGGCTGGCTCTTATCGGTTGGTTCCTTGCTTCGGCCGCTTCGGCCAGTTACCAGCAGTCGGTGTTGACGGAAGCGCTGAAAGGCGCCAAGGTGAAGGAGATCACGAACTCATCTATCCTTTCGGCAACGGATGACATCACCGTGGAGCAGGCCATGTCCACCATGCTGAGCCATAACCAGCGTGCTTTGCCCTTGATCACAGACGGACGGATGACCGGCTTGGTGACGTTGACCGACATCAAGAAAGTTCCCAAAGAATCATGGCCGCATGAACAGGTCAACCGGATCATGACCCCGGCCACCGAAGTGCAATCGGTTTCACCTGAAGATGATCTCACCGTTGTTTTGGAACTACTGCAGAGTGCCGGATACAATCAGCTGCCGGTAATGGAAAAAGGGAAGTTCCGAGGACTGGTGTCCCGGGCCGAACTCCTGCAATACATCCAATTGAAACATGACTTAGCCAAATAGTCATTACAGCTTTATCCCTTTGAGTTATTGACACGACTACTGGGCTGCTATACTCTTATTTCGATTAACATCCAAAAGGAGTCACCTCGGTGGAGAAAACCTCAACGGGTCTGCAGGAAAACGTCGCCGGACTGCTATGCTATCTTGGCGCCTGGGTCACGGGAATCATCTTTCTGATCCTGGAACCTAAAAACCGCTTCGTCCGATTCCACGCCGTCCAGTCGATAGTGGTTTTCGGGGTTTTATCCGTCGCCGGCACGATGCTGGGATTCATCCCCTTCACCGGTTGGATCATGAGCAGTTTTTTGGGTGTGTTGTCATTTATTCTTTGGATAGTGCTGATGGTAAAAGCGTATCAAGGGGAGTATTACAAGTTACCGGTGGCCGGTGATCTGGCGGAGCAACTTCTCGGAAAATTGTAGTCTCGATTCAGATAATAATGCCAAAGGCGGCGCATTAGCGCCGCCTTTTCAATGTAGCCCGAACGCCGGGATCATTTTCCGACGTAAACTATATGGTCCTTGTTGACGGCGACGAAATCCAGTTGGGCGATACCGCCTTCGAACGCCGGATTGAAATCCACATCGGTCAGCGGGATGAACTGATCGCTGCGATTCAGTGCGTCCTGTAATTCTTCCCACATCTCGCTGTGCATGTTGCCCGTAAGGCTTACCTGGGGCAGATTGATAACGGCCTGCAGCGGTTTTTTGCGCCGCATCGGGTAAACATTCGTCTGCGTTGTCGATGATACGATGTTCTGCTCACCCACGAATAAAATATTGTTCTTCCGGATATAGGCCGTATCCATATGGCGGGCGGCCTGCCCGGGGGCGAAGAAACTCACTTCGAATAATGGCACGAAGTCCGAGCAGGTCTGTAACTTGGAGGTATAAAAGCCCTTGTTCAAAGCATCCAGCAGCCGCTGCTGGTGCTGGCAAAGAGTTAATCCGGAAAAGATACCATTGGTGGTGAAAATAATCACATTGACCCGCCGAAATCGGGTTACATCAAAATTATCACCTGATACGGTGGAAGCGCCAACAGCGTCCAAGGCACTCATCCGGACCTCCTTAAACCAACTTGTTAGACAAAAATATCGGGAAACCCCGCCAGCTTGATGGTACCGATCACGATTACGAAACCACAGAGAATCATCCCGGTGATTGAAATACCTCTCTTCTTATGCTGGGCTAGGCTGGCGAGCCCCATGAAAAAACCTACCATGGCCAGGGGTACGGCGAACCAATGTAAAAAGCCCAAATATGGGAGGAAGGCAGCGAACATGCCGATCAGACTGATGATGCCGATCGTTAAACTGAAAATGGCCAAGTGGTTCTCCCCCGAAATCTTTTTATAACAGATAAACGTAGTGTTGTAAACAAAAATCTTTTTACGGTTAAATACCGAAAATCCCGCCGAAGGGAGATTATCTGTTTACCATCGATGCTAACCGGGTGTTAAGCCCGGCACCATCAACATGTACCCCACGCCATGTTTATTCATGATCAGTTTTGGATTGTCGATATCCTGTTCTATCTTTTGGCGCAATTGGCGGATATACACTCTTAGCGCCGCGACGCAGTCGGGATAAAAATCGTTCCAAAGGGCTTCGGCAAGTGTGGCGTAGGTGACTACTCCACCGGCGTGTTGCATCAGTTTACTCATGATGATCTCTTCGGTACGTGTCAACGGTATTTCTCTATTCTGAAAATGGAGAATGCCTGTGGCGGGCGATAATCGTAGCTCGCCGACAGTAAGCGCTGAATCCGGTCCCGGCGCGGACGAACGGCGCAGGAGAGCCTTGATCCGGGAGAGCAGTTCCATCTGCTTGAACGGCTTGACCAGGTAATCATCGGCACCCGCCTCGAGGCCTTTGACGATATCGAACTCATCTTTACGGGCGGTAAGGATGATGATCGGCAGGTCGGAAAACTTCCGGATACCTTTCAACGCTTCGAATCCGCTGATATCCGGCAAACCCAGGTCAAGAATGATCACGTCCGGTTTCTGTTCACGGGCCATGGTAATACCCTGGACGCCGGAGTCTGTTGATAGAAATTCCATATCCGGCCAGCGCATCCGGAATGCCCAGGCTACCGAATCAACGATTTGAGGATCATCCTCGATCATTAATGCCTTCATGAATGCTCCTTTGGTTCGGCTAAAGGTAAAGCAAAGCCGAAAGTCGTTCCTTTTCCGGGTGCGCTTTCTACCCAAACCCGGCCGTTGTGCAGTCCGATTATCATTTTCGACAATGCCAAGCCAAGACCCAGGCCGCTCAACTGTTCACCACCGCTGCGGGGTACGCGGTAATAGGGCTCAAAGAGCCGTATTTGAGCTTCCCGGCTGATACCCGGTCCCGAATCTATCACTTCCACTTTCAGTTCGCTGTCCGCAGGGTAGGCTTTGAGTGTGATGCGGCCTCGTTCCGGCGTATACTTGATCGCGTTGGTAAGATAATTGTACAACACTTGCCGGACACGGTCGTCATCCATTTTGACCGGCGGCAGATTGTCCGGGATATCTATATTGAGAGAATGACGCTTGCGTGCCGCGGCCGGTCTGAGAGTGTCGGCCATACTGACAAGCAAAGGGCCGATATCGCCAGGTTTAGCGGTGACGGTCAATATGCCGATCTCACCGCGGGTTACGTCCAGGAGTTCATCGGTGCGGCGGTCCAGGTTCTGGGCGGCACGGTAGATGTTTTTAGCCAGGTCCTGCCTCGGATCGCCGGACAATTCGTCGACGAACAATTCAGCGGAAGCCAGCATGGCGGTAAGCGGGGTTTTAAGTTCATGAACCAAAGCCCGGTTGAACTCCGCCCTCCGTTGTATCTCACGGTCAAGTTCCTGGTTGAGCCGCTTGAGATCCGCGGTCCGGTCAGCCACTTCTTGTTCCAGTAGTTGCCGTTGCCGTGCGACCGCTTTCAACCTTAGATAATAAATGCCGTAGGCGATGAGGACGCCCAGCGCGGCGGCCACCATGTTCACCCACCAATCGTCAGGAATTTGAAGATCGATGCCATCGATCGGACCATCCGCTTCCTGGTCGGAAGAACCGGCGGCAGGCACCGTGGATAAGCCAGCGGGATCTTTCGGTGCCGTTCCCGCATGCAGGATTGTGCCGGTATCCGGGACGTTCGCGGTCAGCGATAAGACCATGAAAAGGACCAGAAGCACCCTGTGAACCCGGAAATTGTGATTGAGTATATGGCGCAGCATTAAGGCATTTTAGTACATTGCTCATCCGCTGGCAAAGAAACCTGATAAAAACAAGACAGCCCCGTCACGGACGGGACTGTCTGACTTAAAAAGCGGGCGGGCTAATCTTCCAGGAGCGAGGGAATATCCTTGCCCATGTCGTTGATGTCTGCAAGCTTGTGGCGGAGTTCCACCTGGCGCTGTTTGATGACCGGGATCAGGGTGAGCGAGTCGGAGTAGAAATTGCGCACTCTTTCCACATCGGAGAGTTCCGAGAGGATCACGGTTACGGTTAACTTGTTGGAGCCGCGGGGATAATCACCGTTACGGATAATGGCGTTGGGGCAAAGCTCCCGCATCCATTCGTTCAGCTCTCGCATCATGTCCATGTTCATCTCCTTGGGGGGAGCTGAAACCAGGTAGATGGCGCGGCCGGCTTCCTTGGGATTGCATTTGAGCGACATTTCGCTGATGGCCTCGTCCATAGCCTGGATGCCCTTATGGGTTTCGGAGGTTTTCTTGCGGAAGTCTGTGCTGCGCTCGAAAAGACTGAAAGACTTGCTCAGGTCGGATTGCCCGGAGCCTAACACGGACCAGCCGGAAAGTGTCTGGATAATGTCGCCGGCATCGAGCGTCTTGGCGCCGATGAACTTGGGGTTCTTTTCTTCCCCGGCGCACAGCAGGTCGTAAAAAGGCTCGACGATGAGTTCGTTGATGCGGGACATGTTGTTGCCCAAGGAAGAATCTTTCATAACGTAGCGCTGGTTATCGATGAGAAAGACACAATCGGAGATGGAGTAGATGGATTTAAGACAGACCGCGGAGTTGTAGGAAGCCCGTTCCTCGGTTTCGCGCTCATGCTCGAACGGCAAAGCCAGTAAGGAATACAGCGGTTTGTCGGGATAACGTTCTTTGATCCGCTGCGCGATGATCGAGATCGAGCCCGATCCCGTGCCGCCGGCGGAACTGGCCGCCAGGAGGAAGGCGTCCGCCTCATAAAAATGGCGCGCGCTTCGTAGAGCGTCGATGACCTTGTCAGCATCAGCCCGGGCTACCTCGGCGCCAAGTTCATTGATCTTGCCGACGCCATGACCGCCGGTCTTGCGTCCGCCGATCAGGATGCGGTGCTGATAATCTGGTTCGATGGTGGTAAGCCCGGTAAGATCCGCGGCGTCGGTGTTGACCGCAAAGATACCGGGGCAGATCTCGATCCCGCGCTGGCTTTGAGCTCTTTTATTGATCCGGGCAAACTCGTCAGCGATACGGCTGCCGGCTTGTCCCAACCCAACAACTATTAACTTCACCAATTCCTCCTAGCGATACTCAGGGTTCATTTTAGTTTCACGTTATGGCCCTGTCAACCATTACGAACGTTTAGGGTTAAAGGGAATAACCTCGATCATCCAGAATTATTTTCTCCTGCCTTGCGATAATTAGATGCCTTTGGCTCCAATATAAGCGCACAGATCACCCAGGCGGGTAGAATAACCCCATTCATTATCATACCAGCCGAGCACTTTAACCATGTTGCCCGCGATTACCATAGTAGAGGGGGCATCGATAATGCAACTTGACGGGTCGCCTTTGAAATCCGAACCGACCAGTTCTTCTTTACAGAAAGACAATATCCCTTTAAGCTCATTGTTCGCCGCGACCTCCAACGCCGCGTTGACCTCCTCAGCGGTAACGTCCCGGCCGACGATGGCGGTTATGTCGGCGATGGAGACGCTGCCTACCGGAACCCTCAAGGAAATCCCGTGAATCAGCCCCTTGAGCTCCGGAATCACCTGAGCTACCGCTTTGGCGGCGCCGGTGGTGGTGGGGATGATGTTCAGGGCAGCGGCACGGGCGCGCCGCAGGTCTTTGTGATAGATGTCCAGCAGACTCTGATCGTTCGTATATGCATGGACGGTATTGATCAGTGCTTTTTCAATGCCGAATTTGTCAAACAGGACTTTAACCATGGGGGTAACACAATTGGTGGTGCAGGAAGCGTTGGATATGATCACATGTTCCGCAGGGTTATACGCTTGTTGATTGACACCCATCACTACCGTCAGATCAGCATTCGACGACGTGGTGGAGATGATGACCTTTTTAGCGCCGCCTTCCAGATGCAGCGCGGCTTTAGCCCGGTCTGAAAAGCGGCCGGTGGATTCGATGACGATATCCACGCCGTAGTCTCTCCACGGGATCTTGTCCGGGTCTCTCTCCGAGAAAGCCCGTACCGTTTTGCCATCGACGATAATGGTCCCGTCACCGCTGGTAACAGTACCGGAATAGGAGCCGTAACTGCTGTCGTACTTCAATAGATGTGCGTTGGTGGCTGTGTCCGCCAGGTCGTTTATGGCCACTACATCCAACTCATTGGGGTGGTACTTCTTCAATGCGCGGAAGGTGAGCCTGCCAATGCGGCCGAAGCCGTTGATGCCGATGCGGGTTACCATGGATAGTCCTCCTTTTTAATAATGTGTTATCGAGTGGCGGTTCTTTTGAGGCTCAACATATCCAAAAAGGCTTCCAGGCGGGTTTTCAGATGCTGGCTCAGACCGAAGTCCATATTGCCCTCTATCGTCAAAATGGGCACTCCGAGTTCAAACCGTATCAGTATATCACCAATGGCGCGGTGGCAAAAAGACTGGACGTAATGGATAATACCGTCCAAGTTACGCTGGGTGGTAGCTGTTTTGATGTCCTCGATACGCTGTTCCGTGGCATAAGGGTAAGTATATCTGGTGTATTGTTCACCCAGATCGGCCACGTCATAGGGCATGGCAAACTGCCGCTGCACCTCATTGTAAACGACCCTTCCACCGTACCCTTCGAGAAACGGGTAGAGTTGAGAGGCGTACACCGGGGGGACGCCGATAAGGCCAAGACGTATTTCGTCGGCGGGATAGGGGTCACGTATCGCTGCTTTTTGGATGACGGCGCCCAATTGGTCGGTAAAGGCTCCGACATCACTATTGAAGTCGGACGCGGACACCAGCCAGAAATGATTCTCCTTGCCGCTGATCCGGTTTTCAGCCCAGGTAAACCGGTCGAGTTCGGCGGTCAGTTTTCGGGTCGGCAATAATTCTTTTCGAACCTGCTCCGCGGCTTGTCTTGTCACCCCAAGGTCCGTGGCAAGTCGGTCTATGGCTGTGGTCACTTGATTGCAATCCGGGATCGGGGGATAGGCAAAAGGAATAGTTCGGACGCCCTTGTGTCGCAGTACTTCCATCAACATCAGGGTATTTGAGCAGTCCCCGCCGGTCACACAGATCACGTTCGCGATACCGTACTTGAGAGTGGCGCCGTAGATACCCTTGATCCACGCACAGGTATTCAAAGGGAACCCGGCCTTTTCCGCGATTGTTATCAACGATGCTGGGTCAGGATCGCTGATGAACAGGTTGTTCAGGTCGATGGGGACGGCTCCGGCTGCGAGGACAACCTCTACAGGCACGGTGGTGGTGATTCCTATACGTTTCATCCTACTTATTATAACTAAATATTGATTTCTGGGCATTCTGCGATTGAGACCCCTTTCAGAGCGAGCTAAAAATATGGACAGCGATAACCCCCATATTGTAAACTTGGCCCATTCGATTCAAAAATTTGGGAGGAGCCAACGTGAAAAAGTTTTCAATCCTGCTGGTCATGTTCTCGCTCGTAGCCGCGCTTATATTGCCCGGATGCGACAACGGCACCGATGACCCGAATCCAACGGCCGTTACCAAGATTCGCGTCGCTACCGACGCCACCTGGGCGCCGTTCGAGTACGTGGACACGGCCACAAACCGGATCGTCGGATTTGATATCGACCTTATGAATGAGATCGCCAAGAAGGCCAATCTCGAGATCGAATACATCAACGTCGAGTGGGACTCGCTGTTGGCCGGCATGGCCCAGGGCACCTATGACGCCGCCATTTCTTCAATCACCATTACCGCCGACCGGCAGCTAGAGATGAACTTCTCCAACCCGTACTATGCAGCTGGCCAGATCATCGTCGTTCGCTCCAGCAACAATACAATCACTGGCGCGGCCAACATCAGCGGCAAGGTCGGTGTCCAGTCCGGTACCACCGGTGACACCGAAGTATCTGCCATGACTGGTGTCGAAAAGGTAGCCTACGATGAAATCGGTTTGGCCTTCGCCGCTCTGATGAGCAACCAGATCGACGCCATCGTGTGCGATACACCCGTGGCGGCAGGTTATGTGACAAAGAATCCCACCCAGCTGAAAACGGTGGGCGCCATGCTTAGTGCCGAGGAATACGGCATCGCCGTCCCCAAGGGCAAGGAAGACCTTTTGGCTAAGATAAATGCCGCCCTGGCCGAGGTCAAAGCCGCCGGAACCATCCCGACGCTGTTGACCAAGTGGGAAATCGAATAAAATAAGGGACAGGGGGCGCTCAACAGAGCGCCCCCTTCTTTTTTGCTTCGCATGAAAGAACCAGAGAAGGTTTCACCGGTAGAGGAACTCAGCTTCGTCACCGGGGGCGAGATAAACATCCGCCAGGATCCTTGGTGGTGGCTGGTAGCCGCCGTGGCTGCCCTGATCGTGCTTCTGGTGGTCGCTCAGCCGGACCCGTTCAAAGACATCGTCGTTTTCGCTCGCGACGGCATCGCCGTTACGGTGCTGGTGACGGTGTTATCGTACCTCCTCATGCTTATCGCCGGACTTTTCGGCGGCCTGGGGCGCATGGCCAAAAACAAAATCGTCTTCGGCATCGCCACCCTTTACGTCGAGATTGTCCGCGGCGTCCCGCTCCTGGTGCAACTTATCGCCTGGTATTTTGCCTCGCCGGTGGTCATTCAGCAAATCGGCACATGGCTCAATCTTGCACCCCTCATTGAATACCGGGCCAACCCCATCGTCACCGCCATCATGGCCATTACCGTATGCTACGGTGCTTATATGTCGGAGATCGTTCGCGCCGGCATCCAGAGCATTCCCAAGGGGCAGATGGAAGCGGCCAGGTCCCTCGGTATGAGCCATTTCCAGGCTATGCGCTACGTGGTGCTGCCGCAGGCCTTCCGGGTCATCCTGCCGCCCATGGGCAATGAGTTCATCGCCCTGTTGAAGGACTCCTCGCTCGTCTCCGTCGTCGCCGTGGCTGACCTCACCCGCCGCGGCCGGGAGTTCATGGCTGCTAATTTCAACCCTATCGAGACATGGACGATGATCGCTCTCCTCTACCTGATAATGACTTTATTCGCCGCCCGCATCGTTTCCTATATCGAGAAGAAGACCCGGTACGAGAGATAGCCATGCCTGAACCGATTATCGAAATAGAAAACGTGCATAAGCGCTTCGGCCGGGTACTGGCGCTCCGTGGGGTCAGCCTGACAGTAGGAAAAGGCGAGGTGGTGGTTATCATCGGTCCTTCCGGATCCGGCAAATCCACCCTCCTCCGCTGCATCAACCGGCTGGAGGAATACGAGAGCGGGCGTATCGTCGTTGACGGAATACCGCTGGACTCCTCCCAGAACATCAACGCTGTACGCCGTGAAGTGGGTATGGTCTTTCAATCGTTCAACCTGTTTTTGCATCTATCGGTCATCGATAACCTGATGCTCGCCCAGTGCCAGGTACGCAAGCGCTGCAAAGAAGAGGCCCGGGAAGTTGCCCTGCAACTTTTGAAAAAAGTGGGTATTCCGGAGAAAGCTAACGCCTACCCCGGTCAACTTTCCGGCGGCCAGCAGCAACGGGTTGCGATTGCTCGAGCCCTGGCAATGAATCCCAAAGTTATGCTCTTCGACGAACCAACTTCGGCGCTGGATCCTGAAATGATTAAAGAAGTTCTCGACGTCATGGCTGCTCTCGCCGCAGAAGGCATGACCATGGTGGTAGTCTCCCACGAGATGGGCTTCGCCCGCGCCGCCGCTGACCGGATGATCTTCATGGATGAAGGCCAGATAGTAGAAATGGCCACCCCGCATGATTTCTTTGCCAATCCCAAGCAGGAGAGATCACGGGCGTTTTTATCTAAGGTATTGCATATCCATTAAGGAAATCCCACACCCGTCGTCGCGAGATGGCTGCCAGCCGATGATGCAATCGCTCTCTCGTTATAGGGGACTCGCGTGAATAAAATCCTCAAAATGGAACTCCTCGGCATCCTCTTCGTCTTTACTCTCGGAGCGTTGCTGCATTTTGTTTTTGAGTGGTCGGGTGAATCGCCACTGGCTGGCGCCTTTGCCTCAGTCAATGAAAGCGTCTGGGAGCACTTCAAACAGGGTTTCTGGCCTACGGTGCTCTGGGCAGCCATCGAGCACCGCTTTTTCCGGGATATGCTCAATAATTTCCTGACCGCCAAGGCAGTCGCCTCTTATCTTATTCCTGCCGTCACGGCGCTTATCTTTTACTCCTACACCGCGGCCACCGGTGAGGAAATCCTGATCGTGGACATCTTCATTTTCGCTGTGGCTATCGGCATCGGGCAGATGGTCAGCTATAAGATATTGATCTCGAGCGGGTTGCCCGGCTATATGAATTGGGTCTCTGGGGCAATGATAATCGCGTTGGCGGCAGCACTGGTGCTGTTCACGTTTTTACCCCCGGAACTGCCGATTTTCCGTGACCCGACAGGTACCTATGGCATTCCGCTCGGCGCGCGCTAAACGGACTTCGACCGGGGGCACCTTCGTCGCCGGGGGAGAAGACATCCTCTATCTTCACCTTGAACAATCCCGGTATCTTGAACGCCAGCCCCAGCGATGGATGAAATCCCTGACAGAATCCGTCTAAATGCGTTATTAGGAATATGAAGAATGAAGACGGTCAAATCAATGGGCAACTGATCAATATCCGGGAGGCCAGCGAGTTGCTCAATGTCTCAATCAACACGCTCAGACGTTGGGGAGATAAGGGAAAGATAGATTGCTGGCGAATTTCATCGCGCGGTGACCGCAGATTCAGGCGGGAAGACATTGAACGAATGGCGTGGAAATCCTTCGCCAGTTCCGCCGATGGAGTCTCTTCATAGCCGGATGCATCCCGGATTCATGACCTATACCTCGGCCTCATAAAGCAAATAGTGGCTGCGCTGCATGCCCAGGGCTTCATAGGTATGCTGAGCGGCTACATTTTCCCGGTCGACATACAGCCGGATTTCCCGTACTCCACCATCGTTTTGTGCGGATGTCTTCACGAATTCATATAATTTGCGATATAGCCCCCGGCGGCGGTACGCTTTGGAAACGTAGACGCTTTGTATCCACCAGATGACGCCATTGCGCCAGTCGCTCCATTCGTAGGTGATCATTGTCTGGGCCGCTGGTTTACCCTCGATCTCGGCGATGATATAGAAGCCGAATTCCGAGTGTTCCAGAAAGTGCCGGACGCCATCCGTAACGGTGGTTTCCTGCAAACGCCGGTCCTCGGTTTCGGAGGCGAGCGCGATATTGTATTCGGCGATGGTCGGGACGTCCCGGGGGTTGGCGCGGCGGATACTGACGGTGGTGGTCATAAACGGTCCTTTCGGGTTCATGATCGTTCATTTTGATCTTTTTGATTTAGCCAATGATGCTACCACAATGCCGTGGATATGTCCTAATTTATCCGTAATAATTGGCTGTTGACAATGGCATAGCAATGCGATATGCTGATTATTAGTTGTTCAGTTCGTGTCATTAGTACCACGCCCCAAGCCCAAGTATGGATGACCGCAACTCTCACAACGAGTATTAAGAGAGGAGGTCATTCAATGGCTCTACAGGACAAGCAGATCCAGTGTTCCGATTGCGGAACCAGCTTCACATTCAGCGCCGCGGACCAGGAATTTTTCCAGTCCAAGGGTTACACCAATGAACCCAAGCGCTGTGCTCCTTGTCGTTCCGCTCGCAAAACCGAGCGCGGCGGCAGCACCGGCGGTTTCGGCGGCGGTCGCTCATCCCAGATGTACCCGGCCGTTTGTGCCGCTTGCGGCCAGAACACCCAGGTACCCTTCCAGCCCCGCGGCGACAAGCCGGTTTACTGCAGCGATTGTTTCCGCAAAGTCGGTTCCAACCGCTAAGTAAAAAACAATCCAATTAACAAAGCGCCCCGAGAAATCGGGGCGCTTTGCTTTTGTTCTTCCCTTGGGTCTAATACCACGATCCTTGCGTCGTCAGGTTCCCATGGTAGTACGGGCATCCCTGCCCGTACTATGACAGGCAGGGATGCTTTTCATACCGTTCCGATCAACGGTTTTACCAATACCCAACGCTTGCGCCGGGGAGATGTCATTTTTTAGCAGGGGTTGAGGCCAGCTTATCCTGGAGCGAGGATGATGACTCCTGCAAGGCGGCGCGGATCTGTTTGGCCAGCGCTAAAGCCTCATCGGCGATCGCCTGCACTTTGGCGATATGCTCCGCGGCTACGCGGGCAGCTTCACCGGCGGCTTTTTCACCGGCTAACTGGGCTGCCGCGGCGGCATCCCGGGCTGTCTTGGCGGCGGCGTCCGCCAGCCTGATGCTGTCGTCGATCTCATCGAGGATCTGCGGCAGCGGTTTGGACATGATCCTGCTGGCAATTGTTTGGTCGGCCATCTATATCCTCCGTTGTTGCTTCTTCAGCTTGATTTCCATGATATTATAGACCCATTGCCGGATGAAAGTAAGTCTGATTACCCGGTATTGGGTGACATAAAATAATAACTATCGATGTTGCTACAATCTGATCTCAATGATCTGATTAGCCAGCGGTGTTTCGCTTCTGGTAGTCACCCGGATATAGTTGTCGCTGTAACCCACCCATTCATCGCCTTCTTTATTTTCGAATAGGACATCAAGTGCCCGTCCATGGAACCGGCGCTTGAACTCCGCCTCACAATGGTGTCCCAGCCGGAGCAGGCGGTCCA
This sequence comes from Dehalogenimonas sp. THU2, assembly GCF_039749495.1. Taxonomy (NCBI): domain Bacteria; kingdom Bacillati; phylum Chloroflexota; class Dehalococcoidia; order Dehalococcoidales; family Dehalococcoidaceae; genus Dehalogenimonas; species Dehalogenimonas sp. THU2. Next base: position 43,961 of record NZ_JBDLLU010000005.1, read on the forward strand.
CCCGCACTTTGACGATCCTGCTGTCAATTCTGTCCGGCATCAATTCGGCGACAGTGCCGGGGCGGGGGGAGTACGGGAACACATGTAACCGGGAGAACTCCAGGGATTCGATGAAACGGTAACTTTCTTCAAATTCCGCTTCGGACTCACCCGGGAAACCGGCGATTATATCGGTGGTGATGGCGACGTCCGGGATGTGTGATCGTATCTGTTCGACGATGCCGCGGTAGCGGGCTGTGTCGTAACGCCGGCGCATGCGGCCGAGCACGGAGTCGGAGCCGCTTTGAAGAGACAGGTGAAAGTGGCGGCACAGGCGTCGGTCCCGCCACAGGCCGATAAGTTCCGGCGTTACTTCCTGGGGTTGCAGTGATGATATGCGTATTCGTTCGATCGATGTCTGATCGAGGATCCGCCTGAGCAGTGTTTCGAGGCTGTGCCCATCGTTCGTATACTCGCCGATTTCGGTGCCGGTCAGGACGATTTCCCGGCAGCCTTCGGCCTGGCGTCGCATGACCTCGTCGATAACGGCGTCAGGCGGAACACAACTTTTAACCGGGCGCACCAGCGGCACGATGCAATAAGAACAACGGTGGTCACAGCCGTCCTGTATCTTGATCAGCGACCTGTTGCGGGACGGATCGCTTGAATCGGGTTCAAGCATCGGCAGGAAACCCAGGCGCTTGAGTTCTGCGACCATGCTTTGTTTAGCCGCGTTCCCCGGTACCGCCCGGACGTTCGGCAGGGTCAGTAGAGATACCCCTGCCGTCTCGGCGTAGCACCCGGCGACGATAACGGATATACCGGGATTATGCTTGACCGCGTTCCGGACAGCCTGTCGCGCTTTCCTGTCGGCGATATGGGTGACGGTGCAGGTGTTGAGGATGAGGACATCCGCGGATTCAACGGCGCCTATCACCTGGTAGCCCGCTGCCGAAAGATTACGCCATAGGGTCTCCGATTCAGCCTGGTTCAGTTTGCAGCCGAGAGTTTCGATGATGACACGGGTCATACGGCATATTGTATCAGAACAGCTTGAAATCTGTCTCCCAGATCAATTGACCGATGTTGGTTACCTTCGATATAATGGCAATATAACTATTTATATTGCCGTATTGTAGCGGGAGAAAAAGAATGGCCAAAATCGACAGCCGGGAAGTAGAACGTGAAAAACTGGCGATCCTGCGCGTACTGGGCAGCGCTTCCGGCGCCCTGGGCAGTCAGGTTATCGCCCGGCGCCTCCGGGACGAATACGGCATAGAACTTTCGGAACGGGCGGTGCGCTATCACCTGGGGTTGCTCGATGACCAGGGCTTAACGTCCAAGGTTTCCCGCCGCAGCGGTCGCGCTGTCACTACCGCCGGCCTTGATGAGTTAAGCAACGCCATGGTCACTGATAAGGTCGGCTTCGTATCGGATAAGATAGAGTTGCTGGCCTACCAGAGCACTTTCGATGTGAACCGGCTGGACGGTTTGATACCGGTCAACATCTCTTTTTTCCACGTCGATCAATTCCAGGACGCGGTAAAGACAATGACGCCGATCTTCAAGGCCGGGATTTGCGTATCCGACAAGGTGGCGGTGGCTGCGCCCGGCGGTAATCTGGGTGGGATACCGGTACCGGAAGGCTACGTGGGTCTGGCCACGGTATGCAGCATCGTTATCAACGCCACTTTGTTGAAGGCAGGAGTGCCCATGGATTCACGCTTCGGCGGTACGCTCCAATACCGGCAGAACCGGCCCTGGCGCTTCACTGACCTAATCCATTACTCCGGATCGTCACTGGATCCGTCGGAGATATTTATTTCCAGCCGCATGACCACTGTCGCTGAGGCGGCGCGGCGTGGCGCCGGCAAGATACTGGCTAATTTCCGCGAAGTTCCAGCCATGAGTCTGCCGCTGGTACGGGATCTTATGTCCAAGCTTGAACGTGCCGGAATTCGCGGACTGGTATCCATGGGGGAAAGTGCCAAACCGGTGTGCGAAGTGCCGGTGGGATTGAACAAGGCCGGAATGGTGCTCTGCGGCGGATTGAACCCCGTAGCTGCGGCGGCGGAGGCGGGAATCGGCACCAGGAACCGCGCCATGAGCGGGTTGATGGATTTCCGCAGCCTTGAGAACTTCTCGGATATCGCTAAAAGATAATCGCTAACCGGGGGATGACGTCTCTTGCACGATCCCGAAGGGATAATCGATCATCGATATCGATCGAATATAGGAAATTTTATAGCAGCGACTTCAACTCGGCCAGCTTGCGCAGATGCGCTTTTTCCTCGCTGATGATCTTCGTGATGTCCTCCGCCGCGTTGCCGGCGACAATGTCTCTAAGCTGCTCGTAAAACAGGATGGAATCTTTCTCCGCTCCGATACCAACCTCGATCGCTTCTTTATCGGTGTCAACCTTGGTCACTAACTCAGAGGTAGCCAGATCATTGTTGAAGACGGAAGCCTCCACCAAAGCCTGAAAATAGGCGCCGTACTCCTCGGCATCGGCGCCCTCCCCTTTGGCTGCCGGTGCCTCAGCCAGCAATTTCTGGAAGGTCTGGATATGCTGGTGTTCTACGGCAGCCAGGGCCAGAAAAGCTTGTTTGGTGTCGTCGTTGGAACAGGTGCGGGCAAGGGTGTCGTAGAAGGCGGCGCCACGTCGTTCGACGGAGATGGCGATATTGTAGAGTTCGGCCGGGGTAAAGGCTATGGTCATCGGTCGGTTCTCCTTTTAATACTCTGATTCAAAACACACAAGGTCATCGTTTACTTCAGCCGGGATTCGCATACTTTCCAGTCGATATTCCTGAAGAAAGCATTGATGTAGTCGGCGCGTTTGAGTCCGTAATCGACCATGAAAGCGTGCTCCCAGACGTCCATGACCAGAATGGGCTGGCACCCTGCCAAATGCCCGGATTCATGAAGATTGATCCACGCGTTGAAGACCTGTCCGGTCTGGAGATCCTCGTAGAGAATTACCCAGCCGACACCCCGCAGGGCGCCGGTGGCGCGGAAGTCCGCTTCCCAGGCTTCGTGGCTGCCGCAGGCATCTATGAGTTTGCGCTCTAGCTTGCCGGAGCTTACCGGCTGGCCGTTGCCCTTCAGGTTGCCGAAATAGTACTCGTGCAGCCGCATACCGTTCCACTCGAAGGCGAATCTCCGCTGCAGTTCTGCATACTCCGGCTTGTCGCTCTTGCCGCTCTTAGCCAGACCATCGATAAGTTCGATGAGTTTGTTCGTGTTCTTGACATACCCCTGGTAAAGGGTGAAATGGTTGTTGATGAGGGTGTCAGAGAAACCATCCATACCCAGAATCTTGCTGAAATCCTGCGCGGTATAACTCATGTGCTGCCTCCTTGAATTTCGATCTCAGTCTATTATATAGCAGAAGAAAGGAGACTCAAACACCGGGAGTCTCCGGGGCGTATATTTAGCACCGAAACCTTCTTATGCTACAATAACGCGAGGACAAAGAGGGCACCGCTAAGCGGATCAATCCTTAATAAATGCAGGAGAATTCATGGACAAGACACTCGTTCAAAGCATCAGCGTACCCAGTTCGCGGACCCTTACCGTCAGGGAGAGCGATTCAATTGAAGAGGCGATACGGGAGTTCGTTAAACAACCGGACGTTCATACGCTCTTCATCGTCGATGAGCAGAAAAAGCTGAAAGGGCTGGTTAAGCTCCACTATATCCTGAATTGGGTCAAGCTCAAGCTGGGGATGAATCTGTCGGATCGCACCAGTATACGGGGTGGAGCGTTTCAAGCCTTTGAGATCATGAAGCTGTGCCAGTCGCAGACCATCGGCGATATTATTTCACCGGCTGTTTCGGTTAAAGCCGGCAACACACTGGAACAGGCACTGCACATCATGGTGCATGAACAATTGGTGGAATTGCCGGTAGTGGATGATGTTGGCAAACTTATCGGTGAGGTCAAACTGACTCAGCTCTTAGCGCGGATGCTGGAATCCGGCTCAGATGCCGCACCGACCTGCCAGTTGTAACAGCCGGACTGCTTCTTGCTTATAAGCCCGCTACACCGTTAGCGGGCTTAGTTTTTGCCCGGCTTCGAAAGCGCTGACGTTTGCCTTGCGCAGCTTTACCGGCAGTGCTGCCTCGATCGTGGACAGGAGCAAACGGCTGTCGATATCGATGAACCGGGCAGCGTAGCCCAGGAGTACCGTATTTACCATCTTGGCGTTGCCGAGACCTTCTGCCGTCGCTGTGCCGTTCACGACGTTGAGCCCCGGGGTGTATCTTCGGATCATCGCCGCTATTTCGGTATCCGACGGGTAGGTATCGGCGCCGAGAGTGACCGAAAGCGGGGGCAGGGCCAGATCATTGACAATGACTGTGCCATCCGGTTTGATGAAGTGCGCCCAACGCGCCGCTTCCAGCTTCTCAAAGGCGATCAGGATATCAGCCCCGCCCTCAGGGATGAGCGGCGAGGCGACGGATCGCCCGTAGCGCAGATGGCTGACCACGCTGCCGCCACGCTGGGCCATTCCCAGGGTATCGGTCTTTTTCACGTCGCAGCCGCTGGCAAGCGCGGCCTCAGCCAGTAAATTGGAGGCAAGCACGACCCCCTGGCCGCCGACGCCGACGATAACGATGTTTTGCCCGGTCATGGCGTTACCTCGATGCCGGAAGAAATGGCGCCTTTGGGGCAGACCTGCTCGCACAGCGTGCAGTATTCCCCGACGCAGACGCCGCTGTCGATGGTAATATCGCCGTCAGCGTTCCGTTTGATGGCCGAACAGCCGATGAGGAGGCAGGCGCCGCAATCATCGCATTTATGGATATCGTGTTGCATTGGGGTTCCACGTTTGCGGGTCAGGGTGGGGCAGTCACCGCGGACGATGACTACCTCAAGCTCGCTCGATGTCATGGCCTGTCTCAATGCCGTACGCACGGCTTTCAGGTCGAAAGCATCGACGACGGCCGGATTCTTTACACCCGCGCCGCGGACCAGGTCCTCGATCACCACCCTGGCGGCCGGCTGTCCGGCGGAGGAGACGCCGCTGCCCGGGTGGCCCTGGTGGCCGGTCATGGCGGTGGTGCCGTTGTCCAGGATGAGTACGCAAATCCTGGCTTGATTGTAAACAGCGTTCAAGAGACCGTTTATACCACTGTGCATGAAAGTGGAGTCACCGATCACGGCGATGGGTTTCTCGTCGAGGCCGGCTTTAGCCATACCCGCCGCCTGGGAAATGCCGGCGCCCATGCAGCCGCAGGTGTCCAGGGCCGATAAGGGGGCAAAAGCGCCCAGCGTGTAGCAGCCGATATCGCCGCAGATGGTTAACTTCGGCGGCCGGGGATTTTTACCGGGGAGAGCGGAGCGGTGCCCCAGGCTGGAGAGAGTGAAGAAGACGCCGGAATGGGGGCAACCGGGACATAAAAGCGGCGGCCGTTTGGCCAGTCCGCCGATCGGCAGGCATTTCGTCGAACTCCCTTCGATGAATCCTGCCTTGGCTGCGGCTTCGCGAATGACATCAGGTGAAAACTCGCCGGAACGAGGGAAAATCTCTTTGCCGGTGACAGTGATGCCGAGAGCTTTAAGATGGAGTTCGATGAATCCGTCGAGTTCCTCGATGACCAATAAGGTATCCACCCGGCGGGCGAATTCGCGTACCAGGTTCGGCGGCAACGGGTAAGTGAGGCCGAGTTTAAGGAAAGAGGCGCCGGGAAAGACCTCCCGGGCATACTGGTAGGAGATGCCGCTAGTTATAATGCCGAGTTTCGGTGAGCCCTCGATAACTTGATTGAGTGAAGAAGTCTCGGCATATCCGGTCAGTTTCGACAAACGTTCGTTGATCTTCGGTACTCTGCCCCGCGCCGCTCCCGGCAGCATTACGAGCTTGCCCGGTTCGTGGCGGAATTCGGGTTTCCGGTCGAGGGTGAGCCCTTCAGCGGTCGTCACCACGCTCTTGGAGTGGCAGACGCGGGTGGTAGGTCTTAATAACACCGGAGTGTCGAAGTCTTCGCTGAGCTGAAAGGCGGCGCGGCTGAAATCGTAGGCTTCCTGAGAGTCGGACGGTTCCAGACATGGCACTTTGCCCAACCGGGCGTAATTGCGGGTGTCCTGCTCGTTCTGAGAGGAGTGAATGCCCGGATCGTCGGCGGACACGATCACCAACCCGCCACGGACGCCGGTCGTCGCCGCGGCCATGAAGGCGTCGGCGGCTACGTTCAGACCGACATGCTTCATCGAAGCCAGCGCCCGCACGCCGGTGTAACTGGCGCCCAGCGCCACTTCGACGGCCACAGCCTCGTTGGAGGACCATTCGGTATAAACGTCCGGGAATCGGGCAATGGCTTCCAGTATTTCGGTTGACGGCGTGCCGGGATAGGCGGCGGCCACACGTAACCCGGCGTGGGCGGCGCCCAGGGCGATGGCTTCATTACCTGAAAGCAGTAAACGTTCCAAAAATACCTCGAATAACGGGTGATTCAGGATAAATTATGGCCGGGGTATTGTCAAACGCAAGCGGGTCCCCGGGGCATTGCCGATTGTTTTTTTCGCGATGCATATTTTGGGAAACAATACCGATTTTCCGCGATTGGGCTCCGGCGGTCCAAACGTGAGATTGTCTGGCGGAAACAAATAATTCAAGTGAAACAATTCTTTTTTTGGCAGATGTCATTATTTACCCCTCCCCGGGGCAGAATTGAATTCTGCCCCGGGGAGGGGACGTTTTTGAAGCTGTTTGGCGGGATCGGCAAAGCGAACACTCATTAATGAAGCCTGATTTCTAACGGGGAGAGCATATGATACCACACGGTCACACCTGGGTTGTCAATAGGATTTTGGCGGGTTGGAAAAATATATATTGACCGTGATACCTCAAAAACAGGGTCAACCTATTGACCTTTATGGTAAAATTAATTATAGGAGCGGCTTGAGTTAAGCCTGAACCATAATTTGGATTTAAGTTGTATTGTACTGGCCGGAGGCCGGGGGCTGCGGCTGGGCCGTAATAAAGCGCTTGAGGCAATAGGTACCCAAACCCTGGTCCAACGCACTGTCTCAAGCCTTATTTTTTGTGACACCGAAATTATCGTCGTGACCGGTCCGCATAACACCGAACTGGGGCTCGAGGAATTCGGGCATGTCCGATTGGTCATCGATGCCTTTCCGGGGCGCGGTCCGCTGGTGGGGATATACACAGGACTTCTTAACTCCCGCGCGGACAAGAACCTGGTTGTGGCATGCGATATGCCGTTCCTGAATCCAAAGCTCCTGCGATATATGGCGGAAATTTCGGAAGGATACGATGCAGTAGTGCCGCGGGTGGAACGAAATGTGGAACCGCTGCACGCCATTTACGGCAAGGAGTGCCTGACCCAGGCTAAATACTTGCTGGACGATGGAATCTATAGTGTGACGGAACTGTTCAAACGGATCAGGGTCCGCTATGTGGAAGCGGATGAGATCGACCGTTTCGATCCGGAGCATTTGTCTTTCTTTAATATCAACAACGAGGCCGATCTGACACGGGCTCGGGAAATCGAACAAAAAGAGCGGCTGGCTATGGCCGGATCCGATCCGGGCGGATTCATCCCGGGATCATCAACTTATTAGATACCAGAAGAAGGGACCTTAACTTGATTCACAACGCCGCCCAATTCGTATTTAAAGCCCCGGATTCCATCTCGCGGGCCAGACGGGTGCTCATCAAACCGTCGGCCCATTTCGACGCGGGTTATCCGGTGACCACCAGCAGGGACATCATCGCCCGCATCATCAAGGGCATCCGCTGGATCAGCGACGCGGATATCATTCTCCTGGACGGCACACCCGATGGCACCCCTGTTCAACCGATTTATCAGTCCCTGGGTTATGACTTTCCGAGGGTGCTTACTTTAGACGTGAAAGACTCGACATGGGTGGAAGTCGATAATCCCTTACCCAAACCGTTCATCATTCCCACATTCTGGGTGCCGAATATTATCCTGTCCAGCGATTATCTTATCAGTGTGGCGCCGCTACACGTTATCAAAGGCCAGGGGCACATGACCATCTCCAATTTGATGTCGTTGCTGCCCGTGGTTAAGTACGGCGGCAATAAAGAAGGCTGGAAAAACCTCCACGCACTGGGATTGGATAAGGTACTGGCCGATCTTTACTTTACACTGCCTTTTGACATGGGCATCGTGGAAGCCCGGCAGAAGTTCGTGTCGGATGATGATCCGACACACGGAACGGCTGAAGAGGTAGGGAAAATATTCATCGGCAAGCCGTTCGAAGTCGATCTGGAAGTGACGGAGACTCTTGGCATCAAGGCCGATTACATGGAGAATATAAAACTCGGCCGTCAAGAGGTTGAGATTTAGTCCGGCAATCGATATCGTTCCGCCTGCTCAAGGGCAATCGCGGAAGCCGGCGCCCCGCACCAGGCCGCGGATAGTGAGGCGTACCGCGCGGATATCGCCTCTCATAAAACCCGGTATCAGGCGCCCTTGGGTTTCTTGCCTTTGACCTTGAGTACCTCTACCGGGGGCGGAGGTTGAACGAATTGACTGGTGATCTCACCCTTCCTGGTATCTTTCTTGACCTTTTTTTGTTCCCGGCCGCCTTTATCGCGCTGACCCATATAGTTATCCTCGTTTCTCTTTCTGATCTAATGTTAACAAAGCATCATCGGGGTGTAAAGTATCCTGGAGATTTTGAAGCGCAAGACGAGCGGACTGTGATTCGGCTTCTTTTTTACTGTATCCCTGACCGCTGCCGAGGAGTACGCCTCCAGCCCGAACCTCGGCGGTAAACAATGGCTGGTGGGCAGCCCCTGCGCTTTCGACAATACTGTATTCCGGTGTGGTATGGCAGGTTCCCTGGATAAGTTCCTGAAGCTTGCTCTTATAATCCACGCCGGCACTGAGCAACTCCAATTTTTCAAGATCATCGGCGTAGAGCCGGTTCAGGAACTCACCTGCCACTTGCTGCCCCTGATCCAGATAGACAGCGGCGATCAAAGCTTCCAGGGCTCGCGACAGGTTGGCTGGTTTGCGCCTGCCGCCGCTGGCCTCTTCCCCCCGGCCAAGATACAGATACGCTCCAAGATCTATCGTCTCGGCAAGCCGGGCCATCGTGCCCCGCCTTACCAGGATGGATCGATATTGGGTCAGGACTCCTTCGGCGGCCTCGGGAAGCAGGCGGTAGAGTTTCCCGGCGACCCACTGCCCAAGCACGGCGTCACCCAGGAATTCCAACCGTTCGTTGGAATCTATCTTGGAGCCGGGTCTCTCGTTGACATAAGAACTATGGATCAACGCCAATTCCAAAAGTCCCAGGTTATGGAAGGTGACGTTAATAACGGATTGGAGTTTTTTAAGTTCAGCCATATCGGACTAGAATAAGAGTTTATTCGTGAACTGTCAATCCAAGATAGGGTACTAGTGCTTTGGGGCTAGAACCTTGACTCAAGGCGTTCAAATAGCTATCATATTAGCAACGATTATTAGGAGGCTTACCTTGCGGAGTTTAATTGACAATCTGGTCTCCCTCGGCATTATCGCCGGTATGGCGTTTGTGGCCTTTGGGCTGTCTTACGTGATTTTCTGGGGCTTCATGACCCATAATCCCGCTTAGTCTTTCAAAAAAACGATCGTACATCGGTGGCTGAGGCTGACACCCGCGGTTGCGGGTGTCAGCCGTGTTCCGCTATAATGTCCTGCGCACTGGGGATTCGTCTAGTGGTAGGACAGCAGACTCTGAATCTGCTTGCCCAGGTTCGAACCCTGGATCCCCAGCCAGCTCTTCAAGGCGCATTCGTCTAGCGGCCTAGGACGCTGCCCTCTCAAGGCAGAGATCACGGGTTCGAATCCCGTATGCGCTACCACCTTCCAGCACTTTTATCGTCATTTCGTTGACCGGGCCGGGTTTCGATTGTGATTATTTCCTGGGAGCCATTGGGAATAAGTAATATTTCCGATTTAACAGGAAGAGCCCCACGATTATTACAAATGCGATAACTCCGGCAATGAGTACCAGAGGCAGGGAAATTGTGAACCGGCCCGCGCTGTCATTATCCGTAACATCCTCAGGGACACTGAAATTGACCTCGAATCCGTTGATGCTCGCCAGGTAACTTCCCACGGCTGACCGGTTGATGATAAAGCTGACCACCTGATCGGCGCCGGGCTCCAGCACGACACTCCTGGTTTCAGCGACGGCATTATTCAGCAGCAAATCCATTTGGTAGGCGCCTGACACATCGCCCTCGTTAGCGACCGTAAACTCAACGGTCAGCTGCTTACCGCCACCGGGAGTGTCATCCACATCGAATCGCCATCCGCTGGTTTCAAACACCGCCGGAGAACCCAGAGTAGTAAATGAAAACTCCCCGGATGCAGTTTGGTTGCCGGATCCATCCGTGCTCCTGACCTTGAACGTATATGTCGTTGCCGGCGTCAAACCACTGAGCGTGGCGGAGTGGGAAGTCACCAGGGCCGCGTTACTAGAGGTGAGCGCTCCGGGACTATAGTCTACCGCGCCTGCCGCTTCTTCATCAGTGTTCCATGTAATGGTAGCGCTGGTTTTGGTGATGTCGATCGCCTGAACCCCGGAGATCAGCGGCGGTGTTTCATCCGGCAGGAGTACGAAGTTGGCAATGATCGTTTGATCGCTGTCCATGTCGATAGTTGTACTTGCCTGAGATGGGCTGGCTACGTTACCGGTCCAGCCCGCGAAGCGCCAACCCGCTGCCGGGGCAGCCGTTACGGTAACCCGGCTGTCCTGATCAATACTGTGGGCGCCAACCGCCGGATTAACCGTACCCTCTCCGGTTTTTTGGATGGTGAGCAAATAGGTCGGAACCGGCGGCGTTTCCTCGAAATTAGCCACGATGGTTTTGTCTGAGTTCATCAGGATGCTGGTGCTGGGCGTATTCGGGTCAGCTACCTCGCCGGTCCAGCTAATGAAAACCCACCCGGAAGCAGGGTAAGCCGTCAATACAACCTGGCTGTTTTGCTCGTAATCGCCCGATGACGGGCTGACCGAACCGTTTCCGGATACCTGGATGGTAAGGGAGAAAGTCGGAGGCGGGGAAGTTATCGAAAGATCAATGGTGACGGGCAGGCCTCGTTCAGGTAAAGTACCAGATCCGGCCGGAATGCCGTTTACGGTGAAGCTTATGCTATCGCCCGGGTTGGCAGCGTCCGCGGGAATATCCATACTGTAAGAACCACCGCTGGTGCCGGCGGAGACGCCCAAACTCGATTGGACGTTTGAGCCATCGGGTGCCGGACTGCCGTCAATGGTCACGCTGCCGTCAATAGCGTAAGGCTGTTGCGGTTGCGCCCGCACGGTAATCCCCGGCAGCAGAGAGGCCAGTAACAAAAAGGTAAGCACGACCTTAACGGCGATTCTCATTTTAAGCTTATCTCAATTCGTACATATTGTATTTCTTATCCAACGACAATATCAGCCATCTTCAAATTCATCAGGTAATAGTAAGCGTTCGGGGACTGCTCATATAAACCCAATAAGCATTGCCCTGCGTCATTTCCGTTAACGTCGCCGGGCTTCCCGGAATGAACCTCGTCCAGATACCGGTCACGCCATCGTAATGCCAAACGATAACAACATCATCGATAATACCGGCTAAAACTGTTCCTATATCCGGGTCACCGGGCGCGGTGCCAAGGCTGATAAGATTCCAACCGGCAGTTAAAGTGATGTCATTCGATGGCGGTATTGTGCCTGAAACTGTCAGTGTCGCTGCTTCCGAAAGGTTGATCCAATATCCGACACCGCTGGTCATTTGGGTAAGCGACGAGGCAACTCCGGGAATATACCGGGTCCAGGCAGCGCCATCATAAGACCATACGATAACTACTTTATCGATAATGCCTGCCAAAACATCTGAAATGTCAGTCGAAACGGGAATCACCGGCAAGCCGATAAAATTCCAGCCGGCGATAAGTTCAAGCGTCGATGTTTCCGCCGGGACGGTCACGGTGATAGTTTCACTGTCGGAAAGACTACCGTCGGAGACCACCACATCGAAAGTGTAGACCGCTCCTCCCTGAGCCTCGGTTGGAGTCCAGGTGAAGACGCCGTCAGCAGTAATGGAGGCACCCGCGGGAATAGAGCCGCCGGCGCCGTCGGCCAGCGAAAAAGTCAAAATGTCAGCCGGTAAATCGGCGTCAGCAGCGGTGGCGGTGAAGGTGATCTCCACCAGTTCATCGCCTGATATAGCCCCGATCTCAGCCAGTACCGGGGCGACGTTGACCTCGTTTACGGTCACGGTGATAGTTTCACTGTCGGATAGACCGCCGTCGGAGACCACCACATCAAAGGTGTACACCGCACCTCCCTGAGCCTCGGTTGGAGTCCAGGTAAAGACGCCACCTTCGGTCATGACGGCGCCAGCCGGGGCGCCGCCGTCCAGTGAGAACGTCAAAGTATCCGCCGGTACGTCAGCATCCACAGCGGCGGCGGTGAAGGTGATCTCCACTAGTTCATCCACCGATTGAGCCCCGATCTCAGCCAGCACCGGGGCGATGTTGACCTCGGCCACGGTAATGTCGAAGGTCTCGAAATCATCAAGAGCCGGGGTGCCGTTGTCAGTCACCCGGATAGTAACCGGGTAAACTCCCGGTCCCTGGTCCTCGGCCGGCGTCCAGGTAAAGACGCCGTCCTCAGTAATGGCGGCACCAGCAGGGGCGCCATCGTCCAGTGAGAAAATCAAAGTATCCGTCGGCACATCGACGTCAGCAGCGGTGGCGGTGAAGGTGATCTCCACCAGTTCATCGCCTGATTTAGCCCCGATCGCGGCCAGCACCGGGGCGTCGTTGGCGTCAGGTTCAGCAAGTGTCTCAGGCAAATACAACCGCCCATGGCCGTGCGTGTCGTCATTCCCCGCAGCCCCCATGTCAACGGCATTAGATTCCAGATAATCCCTGACCTGAGCCGGAGTCCAGTCCGGGTGAACCTGAATTATGAGCGCCGCCGCCCCCGCCGCTACCGGTGTCGCCATCGAGGTGCCCTGCATCACGTAGTATTCAGAATTATCAATCCAATACAAACTGGCCGAGGTATAAATATCACCATCCCGGGCCGAAATTACGACACTCCCCGGAGCCACAATTTCAGGTTTAAGGGGCGCTCCGGTGTCAACCCTGGGCCCCCGGCTGCTGAAGGGGGCGATTTCATCGAGCTCGTAGCCGTAGCTGTGCCCGGCACCTGAATAATCCAGCCAGGAGGCGCGAGTAACATAAGCCCCTATCGCGATGGCGCTATCGGCTTCAGCCGGAGAATTGAGAGTATAGGCCGGATCGGGATCAGCAAAAGTGACGTACCCGTTCCCGACATAGTACAAATGGAACAACTGAGCCGAGGATGAGTTGTTTTTAACCTTCAGATAATACGTCCCCGCCGGTTGCGAGGCTACGTTTGAATACTGGCTCTCAGTGCCTCTGAAGCTTTCATTCTGAAGGAACTGGGTCGAGCCGATCAGGTGCCGGCTGGAATTATAATACTCGAGTTCAAGATCATCGCTTATGCCGGGTCCGTCGAACCAAACCATATTGAAATATAGAGAAGCGGGGGTATTGCCGGCGGTGATGGCGATAAAATCCGTTGAATCGTTGCCGGGGACGGTCCCGGAGTAGTGATCCGCGTCATTTCCGGAATTCCCGGCGGCAATCAAGACGACCGCCCCCTGACTCACCGCATAATCCACCGCCTGACTCATGGCATCGGAGCCATCGTGGTGATCACTCCAGCCGCCGTAGCTCATGGTGATGATGTCCGCGTGATAAACATCGACGGCATCTTGAATGGCATTCACCATGGCTTCACTCGTCGCGGAAGCATTGGAGTCGTTCCCTATCTTAAGAAACACCAGGTCCGCTCCCGGAGCCATTCCGGCGTAAAGTCCGCTGGAAGCTGAACCATCGCCCAGAACGCTGCCCGTAACATGGGTGCCGTGGCCGGTATAATGGTTGGCAACGGTCTCGTCCAACGACGGCCAGTTCGAATAATCCTTAACGATCGTTCCGGATGCCAGCGACGGGATGTCAGGATGACTCAAATCCAAACCGGAATCCAGCACCGCGATGGTAACCCCCGTGCCGTCAAGACCGTAAGAACCGCCTCTCAGCGCAGCCACATTAGTCGCCAGAGCCGCTTCATCATTTTGAGCCTGAAAAACCCGTTCGGCGGTATCCAGGTGTCGGACGTAGCTCTTGGCCGAGATATCGGACAGCCGGTCAACGGGCATATCGGCAATCAAAAATCCGTCAGGGTGCGCCCCGACAGGCGGGATCCAGGAATCAAGATAAACAATTACCCCCAGCGCTTCCAGTTCCGCAACCTGGGCGGCATCTGGCATCCGGCTGGAATACAGGAATATTTTTTGCCGGTCGACGCTCTCTACCTGCAATCCCGCAGACTGCAGAATGCCCGCTACACCATCCGCCGATTGGCTTGCCTGGGCCGCCGCCAATCCGCCCAGGCTTTTGATCTGCTTTTTGGCCTCTATCTGCGCGCTGAGCAGTCCGCTGATCTTCTGGCCGAGGACTTGATCCCGGGCCTGAAGGGAGTGGGTTTCAGAGGAATCCCCAGCGAACATGCCACTGATGAGTACAATCAGCACCAGCAGGGCAAGACAAATCTGTTTCATTGCGTATTTTTTCATCAATCAGGATTGCGGACCGGCTTGCGGCTGGATAATGCCCTCCGCGGTATCGAGTTTCACCACCCAGGCTTTGGCGGCCAGTTCTTCAAGCGCGTCCACGGGGGCATCGGCAATAAGAAAGCCGTATGGGTGAGCGCCCACCGGAGGTATCCATGAATTCATATATAAAGTAATGCCCAGTTCATGGAGATCTGTTATTTGAGACGGATCCAGGGGTCCCGTCAAATAAATATACAGCCTTTGCAGCCGTAAATCGTCCACGTTCATCCCTTGAGCAAGCATCTCATCCAGCCTGGTTTCCGTAGGCTGCTCAAGTTGAGACAACCTCAGATTCATCTGTGAAATCAATTCAAGGCTGGCTTTTTCCGTTAATTGCTGATCCGGGCCGGTTGAAAAACACGAGGCAAGAGCAAGCAGGAAAACACCCGCAATCAACAAGGATAAAGTACGAAAAGTATATCCAGGGAATTTTCGCATCGTCATCTCATTGTAAACAGCGACCAGTACGTGTCCAAACGAAAATGAAAGGAAACCGCAGCTAACACAATCCGGCCTTCAAAGCCAATGTGTTTCCATAATATACTGATAAGCCCATAAACTCAACTAATAACTAAGAAATCTCTGATCAACCCATTGTTGTTCCCTGTGGCAGATACGCCGCCAACAGGTACCGGGCGTTTGCCCGCGTTCAATTACATAATGTTGGATGGTGTGAATGAGGCGCTACGGCGCAGTGGTTACATCAACTTTAAGGTACTGAGGGTCGGAATTACTATTGTGACATCTTTCATTGAGTAATTCCTTCCGTTATTCGCCCGGCGACCGCGATACCCCAGGAATCATAGTCCCGGTACTCCAATCGCGCCAGCGATTCAAGCAGATCCGGCTGCGCTTGCCTGTGCCCGTTATAGCTTATGACGTTGCACATTTTACACTTTCTTTCAACATCCCCTCCCTCATAAGTAGACGTGGATATACTATTCAACGGTAACGCTCTTGGCCAGGTTGCGCGGCATGTCGATAGGACATCCTCGCTCCAGGGCGGTGTAATAGGCAAGAAGTTGCAGCGCAACCGCGTTTAACATTGGCGATACGAGGTTTTCTACTTCCGGTATATGGATCACTCGGTCAACCAGATTGTCGATATCGCTCTCCCTCGCCGGAGTGATGGCTATTACGGGGGCGCCTCGCACCTTGATCTCTCGGATAGTGTTCAACATGGCCTCGTATGTTGCATCACGGCTCAGGATCACGACTACGGGTGTTTCCGCCGACAAGAGAGCCAATGGTCCGTGTTTCAGCTCACCCCCGGCGCAGCCTTCGGCGTGAATATATGAGATTTCCTTGAGCTTGAGTGCGCCCTCGAGAGCGATTGGATAATTGAGACCCCGCCCGATGAAGATGACGTTGTTATATCCGGCCAGGTACTTGCCGCATGATTGTATGTCCTGGTGATTATCGATAATCTGCTGGATATTACTGGGCAGGTGCCGGAAGGCACCCGTTAATCTGTCCCGGTCCCGCCGATCCAACCGAGAGGAAGAGAGCAAAAGACCATAGATCACTTTCAATTGGGCAGTAAAACTCTTTGTTGCGGCAACGCTGATTTCCGGGCCGGCTCTGGTATACCATGTCTCATCCGCAAGGCGGCTTGCTGAACATCCCGGAACGTTGGTGATCACAAGGAGTTTCATACCCTCTTTTCGAAGGGAGCGCATGGCTATGAGAGCGTCTGCGGTCTCGCCGGATTGGGTGATGATAATTCCAAGGTCTTCTGATATGCGATGACGCTGGTAATTGAATTCCGAAGCGATTTCAATGTGGACTGATAAGCCTAACAATTCCTGTATGAGGTACTTGGCGATCAGCCCGGCGTGGTAGGATGTCCCACAGGCTAGCAGAAGGATGGTTGGCGGCGGGTTGGAAGACAGGATTTCTATAAGTCCCGGATCACTTCCGCCGGAGTGGGCTAGGACGCTGTTTGACTCCCGTATTATCCGTGGTTGCTCCCGGATTTCTTTGATCATGAAATGCTCGTGGCCGCCTTTTTGGGCCTGGATGGCGGTCCATTCCACCTCTTTGATCTCGGGAGAAATTTCGCGGCCGTCACGCCACAGTCTTACTCCCTGGCGCGTGATCACCGCGAGTTCATTTTCCTCCATGAAGATGACCTTTTTGGTGTAATCGAGGATGGCCGGCACATCTGAAGCCACCCAGTTTTCACCTTCGCCCAGACCGATTATCAGCGGGCTGCCGCAACGGGCGACGACCAGCTTGTCCTGCTCCTTGTGATGAATCACGGCGATGGCGTAGGAGCCATCGATCTGGTTCAAGGTGGCGCGGACCGCGGAAGCCAGATCGCCCTGATAGTTTTCCTCGATGAGGTGAGAGATAACCTCGGTGTCGGTGTCCGAAGAAAACGTGTGGCCGCCGGCAAGAAGGCGTGCTTTTATTTGCTGGTGATTGTTGATGGTTCCGTTGTGAACGACGGCGATGTTTCGGGTGCAGTCATAATGCGGGTGAGCGTTGGCCTGATTCGGCTCCCCGCAGGTGGCCCACCGGGTGTGGCCGATGCCGGAGGTACCTTCAAGCGGCTCAGAAGTCGCCGCCAGGTCAGCCACCCGGACAACGTCCTTCAGTACCCTGATGCTGCCATCAAGGACGGCAATACCGCAGGAATCATAGCCCCGATACTCCAGTCGCGCCAGCGACTCAAGCAGGTTGGCCTGCGCCTGCCTGTGCCCGATATAACCCACAACGCCACACATTTTATACCATCAGTCTTGATCCGATTTAATTACCCTAAAGTATACACATCGGCTCTTACCAGATACTTACCAAACGCTCAGGATCTCATACCACCTGGCTTCCGTCCTTGATCCACCCCGAGACGGTCTTCCCGGTCTTGACCTGACACCCGTTGCCGATGATAGCGCCGGCGAGAGCGGTAACCTGCCCGCCAATCTGGCAGTTCATGCCCATCATGACACCGGCCGGCACTTCATGAAATTCCCGGTCGATCACAATACCAGCCGTTTCACTGATCGCTGAAAAATGAGGCGCGATGTGATTACCGTCATCGATGACTGAATTTTGCAGGATGCTGCCTGAACCGATGGTCACGTCATTGCCGATGACGCTGTTCTGGATGTGACAGAACGGGCCGATCGAGACGTTATCACCGATGGTGCAGGCCCCGGTGATGACGGTATTGGGGCTGATATCGCAGCCTTTGCCGATAAGAACCGGGCCATCGATATAGCATCCGGAGCAAAGCCTGGTGTCCTGGCCGGAAGACACCGTGTGGAGAATGGACACGCCCGCCTCCACGGTGCCGCTTAGCATTGGTTGCAGATTTTTCAAGGTCAGGTCGTTCAGGTGCAACAGGTCCCAGGGATATACCGCGTCCAACCATGGCCCATGGGTCTTGACAGCTTTAAAGTTGATCCCGCTGTTCGTCATCCGGTTGATCACGGCCGGTATTCCGGTGTCGGTGCCGATGTGGTCGAATATTTCGCGCCTGAGGTGATAAATGCCGGTGCTTATCAAGCCATCACACGGTTGTCTGGGTTTCTCAAGTATCGCCTGGACTTCATCTTCATCATTCACCACGGCCACGCCATACTGGGTCGTACTGCTCACGGGCACACTTTTCAGAAGCACCGTCCATGGCGGGGTTGAGACGAAATCCCGGATGGTCTCCCGGGTGATAAGGTTATCGCCCGGCAGCACAAAGAAGTCATCCCGGGCTACCGATTTGGCCAGGTGAAGGGCGTGAGCCGTGCCCAGTTGAGGCTGTTGCTCGATATACCGGATGTTTACCTTGAAGGATTTGCCGGAACCCAGTGAATCGTAGATCTGTTCCTTCCGGTAACCGGTGACAATTACGATATCACGGATGTTGAAGGCGGCGAGGGATTCGATGACGTGATGGAGGATGGGTTTGCCGGCGATGGAGATCATGACTTTGGGCCGGGTATTGGTGAACGGTCGCAGTCTCTGCCCCTCACCCGCCGCCAGAATTATCGCTTGCTCCATGGCGGCATTATAAACCTAACTGAGCAATCATTCAATCTATATCAGGTATGTTTTAAATGGCTGTTGGAATCCATGAATAATACCTCATAGCCCTTGCGCCGCCAGGGATCCAGCGCCCAGGTAGTTGCCTCCGCGTCATCGCCCGGCGCCGAGGCGATGATGATCAGCGCCGGGGGACTCAGCCTTGAGCTTAGAGACGCCAGGGCGGCGGTGATCGGGTGGGACCCAGAGGCCGTGCCGATGGCGGCATTTTCGAAATCCAGCAGTGCCAGCAAGCCCTGCGACTCCGGCGAGGCAAATCGCTCAAGCAGGTTAATATTGCGCCGGAGCGAAGCCACCTCAGCGGGCTGAAGCCGCCGTTTGACGGCGGGAACGATCCGGATATCTGTGAGGCGGCCTAATAAATGGCGAAGGGTATTTTCCGGGTTCTCCGGCGTGGTTACCAGAAGCAGGCCGTCTCGGTTGTAAAGGGTTAAAGCTAACGGCACTGCTTCCCGGGCCATGGTCAGCGCGGCTGATATCAGGTTAAAGGCGAGGATGTCCGCGCCTTCAGCGTCCGGGGCATCCAGACTGGCCAGGATAACCGCTACATGGTTAGGAAGGATTGGTAATGGATTAACTGTTCCTCGAGGATTTTAGTCGTTTGTGGGGGTGATTGCAAAAGTAATAATCTTCTGAACAGGGACCCAAACCGGATTAAGCTACCTCATCTACGAAACAACCCAGTAGCCCATTCCAAAAAGGCAGCACCATGCCAGTCGAACGACAACCGGTCATCATCGAGCAGTCTTTTTAAAAGGCCACTTTGATGAGTCTTCCGGATCAGATTGTCCAGGTGGCGATCACCATGTTCCAGAATGAAATTCCTGGCCAGCTTCCCCAAGAACATGTCACGACGTAAACGGCGATGCCATGCTTTCTCATAACTTTTAAGATACCCGGCCTGCAACGTGTCCCGGAGGAGGGCTTCATGCAGTGTATTGGCGGCGAGATCGGCACAAAGGAGTCCGTAATATAATCCACCGCCGGTGGTGGTCTTGACCTGGCCGGCCGCGTCGCCCACGACGAGCAAGCGCTCACCGAAGGTTTTTTCCAGCCGCGCCAAGGGTATGGGCCGGCAGACCGGTCTCCCGACGGGGGCGATAGTGCCGGAAACTTTGTTGAGCAGATCGGTGAAAGCCTGCATATGTTCTACGGGGTGGTCACGGACGATCATACCTAATTTAGCCTGCCCTGGTGAGGTCGGGACCTTCCAGGCGAAGAAGCCGGGGGCTACGGACGCACCGAGGAATACCTCCAGTTCGGTGATGCCTGCTCCTTCGACATCAAGCTGGACGCCAACGGCGAAGTCTTTTACTGCGCCGACCCCGAGCTGGGTTGTAAGCTTTTGGGTGAGTCCGGCGGCGATGACCACGGATCTGGCAGTGAATTGACACGGTTCCTGATTCCGAAGAGCGTGAACGACGACGCGGTCGGGCAGTATCTCTATGCAATTCACCGTTGACCCCAGTTCAAGCCGGGCGCCGGCGGCGCAGGCTTTTTCAGTCATCTCCCGGTCAAAAGCCGCCCGGTCGATGATAATCGCCTGAGTTGTGGAACGCTTGATATGAATCGTCTCCCCTGAGGGGGAATGGACGCGGGCGCCGCTGAAGCGCCGCAATATCAATCCGGTATCTATTTTAAATTCTGCAAGACACTCGGGACTGACAATGCCGGTGCAGCATACCGGCTCACCGAGTGTCCGGCGTTTTTCAAGCAGGATGACATCATGGTTCCGGGACCCAAGTTGAAACGCTACCCGGCTGCCGGCGGGGCCAGCACCCACGATGATGACATCGGCCATACTGTTCTGCATCATAATTTCCGAGTATCAAAAACGACACCGTGGGCGATGCCGGCGAGATCGCAAAGCAATCCTTCCAATTAAAGTGACATACTCAAGCTAAGAAATCAGACGCTCGTCTCTGATTCGTCAGTTATATACCTTATGGCCAGAATTATCAATTGACGGTAATCGTTATACGGTCAATAAAAAAAGCAGACGCACCGCGCAGTACTGGCTCGGTTTCCAAGGTGATCAAATTGAATCCCAGATTGGAATTGAAGGAAATTATGCCCTGGGGATAGGTATCTGTGGTGAAGGCGCCTCTTGCTGTCGCGGTGCCAACAAGTGAGCTTGTCGCTGAATCGACATAGGCGTTCAATCTGATTTCCGTTGGTGTTTCAACGTTACCTGGGCCATGAGAATCAACTGTGGCGAAAGAAATCGTAATACTATTGATACGCTGGCTGAATTTAAGCTGTAATGAACTCTTTGATACATCGTTATCGTAAAGATATTTCCCTGAGAATTGTGACAGAATGAAATCAGTGCTTGCCTGGTTTTGAATTGAATAAGCGGCACCGAAGGTTGAACTGAATTCGGTAACGACTCCGCCTACGGTCTGGGAAAAGGGGATGCTTTGGCCAACGCCTAAAACTGGAGAACCTGTATCAAAGTCAAATGTAAAAGTGCCATTGACTACTGGCGGTGTGGTGGTCGTAATTGGGGGCGTTGTTGCTGGCGGTGTGGTCGCTGGGGTTGTGGGCACCTGAGTCGTTCCAGGATTTGTTGTTGGATTTCCGCTTCCGGCACAGGCTGGCATGACCATTAAGACCGTCGTAGCGACGAAGAGTAAAATATTCCGATTGAATGGTGTCTTAACTCGTGTCATGGTGCCGCCCCATTTCTCAACCCGCTGAAACTGGCTTTGCGGGTTTCCAGTTCTTTTAAGGTTCCATTGATCATCTCGAACGCCCGGCTGGCGTAAGGTAACAATTCCAGCGAGTGGGTCACAATTATGAACGTGACACCTTCGGAGTTAATTTTTCGGAGCATTTCCATGATCTGGGCTTCTGTTTCTTCATCGAGATCGCTCGTGGGTTCATCGGCAAGAACAAGTTGGGGACTATTGAAGAGAGCTCGCGCAATTACGGCTCTTTTTTGCTCACCGGCAGATAATTGAAGAGGAAAAACATCAGCTTTTGAAGCAAGGCCGACCTTTTCCAGGAGTTCAATCGCAACCTTGCTATCGCTCTTCGACCCGCCGGACCTGGTGAAAACACCCGGCAAACTGACATTGTCAACGACCCGAAGAGATTGCAGCAGGCTCGGGAATTGAAATATGAAACCCATTCGCTCAGCTCTGACATTAGATAACTCCCTGTCACTCAGCTTCGCGAGATCGTGATCGTCCAGCATGATCTGGCCAGCGCTTGGTCTGACAAGTCCGGCCGCCAGGTTGAGCAAGGTTGATTTGCCGCTGCCTGAGCGCCCAACAATCATGATTAATTCACCCCGGGCGATATCCAGGTTCACCTGATCAACCGGGGTGATCGTCGTGTGTTCATCGAGGGTGAACGTCTTTGTAACCTGTTTCAAACTCAACATCGCTAGGCCCTCATCGCAATCGCAAGTTCTTGCCGGCTAAGCCTGAAAGCGGGAATGAATGCTGCCAATGTTACCGTCACCAAGGCAAGGCCAATTCCGGCGCTGAACATTCCGATGAATGTCGGCACAGACGGGAATAAAAACGGCATGCGCAGAGAACCGGCTATCAAGTCTTTTAGGATATACAGTCCGCCGGCGGCTATGATGATGCCAATAAAAGAACCAGCCAACGCCAGAACGGCCGCTTCCGACACAAGCGTTTTAAATATGAAACCGCGTGTCGCTCCAATGGCCCTTAATACAGCCATCTCACGCTTTCGTTCGTTGGCCGCCATGGAAAACACCAGGCCGATCAAAAACATCGAAAGGGTCCAGATGATGAGTGAAATAACGAAGAACCCCCAGAGCAGGCCGTTCATCTGGGCACGAAAAGTGCCGAACAGATCAGGGCTTTCGATAGGTACCATACCCCGGGTCTGGGCCAGGATGTCCAGGGCGACCTTGTGAACATCAGCCTGGGACTCCGTTCTCACCATAATGGTTGAAATCCGCTTTGGGTCGACGGAAAGTGGTTGAACCGCTGTGGTAATTGAACTGTTCGCCATTTCGATCGCGGTTTCCATGGTCATGAACAAAGTCTGGTCCAAGCCGGTGCCTGTCGGCGTAAGGTTGCCCACCAGGTCCATGCCATAACCGTAGAGAATGATGTTATCAGTTTCCGGTGGTACCGAAATGTAGTGCCCGCCAACTACTTCACCTTTCTTCAAGTCCCTGCCCAGGTTTTCCTTCAGCCAGGGTGAGACGGTAAAATCCGTTGCCGGGTCGTAGACCACCATAAACATCTCCCACACGGCACAGCAGGCGGCACCATATAGTGAAGCGAGGTACACCTGGGGCGAAACAGCATCCACGCCCGGTACCGCCGCAACCGCCTCCACGTTCTCCCTCGGCATCCAGATATCGATAGGTTTACCCATAAGTAGCGCGGTTTCCAGCTTGTGTTCACCGCCGGCTGGTACCACGAGGATGTCAGCACCCATGCGCTCCAAACCTGCGTCAAGACTATATTCGGCGCCCTTAATAATAAGCGTCGTCGACAGTAAAAATCCGGCTACGCCTACGACTCCCAGTAATATAACCAGGCTGCGAAAGCCGTTCCAGCTGATATTTTTAAGCGCCAGTTTCATCGTGTTCATATTAAGCTTGTTACCTTAAAATAGCCCAAATTAAGTCAGCAGGGAGGCAGTCCGCCACCCTCCCCCTCTTCGAATAAAATCAAGATGTAGGGTGCCAACCCCGCGGCGTCCTTTGTCCAGTCTGTCGAGACAAGCACGGTGTTTGTTACCAACTGTCCGTTGCTGTAGGATTTTTCGATGTAACTTACTTTTTCCACATGTTTAAGAATATCGGAACCAATTTCGTTGGCGGTGATCAACTCATTTTCGAAAGAGGAAATGGGAACATTTTTAAGAGTGACTTCATAAAAAACGCCATCATCGGGTGAAGTGTGCGTTATCCTTCGGGTGAAAACCAGAGACGTCATCCACTGTCCGTCCGGGGTTATGGTGCCATGAACCTGATCGGTTACTGTCTGAGTCGGCGTTTTCTCTTCTCTGAAACCCCGGAACGAATCAAGCATCCAGCCGATGGGAACAGTCAGAACCTCCAGAGTTGTCGGGTGGCGAAATACGATGCCGAAGGTCTCGAATTCCATGATACCATAGAGCCTGACCGACATGTTGGTGGTTTTTTTTAACAAATCAGCCTTGGTGGTGTCCGGTTCTGACGCATCCAAGTCAGGCGCGCATCCAAAAGGCAGAACCAGGAGAAGCGCGATTAGCGGCATCAACCATCTACGCGATCGGGTATATAATTTGTTCACTTCATCCCTAACCCATCAGTTATCAATCTCTGGAGAACTGGGCCTTATTCCAGTTTATTCGATCTAGCGGCGAGCACCAATCCAACGAGGCTTGCCGCAATTACCAGAGAGCCGGCTGTGATCAAGCCTGGCCGTTCAAGGGTTACGCAGGTCATAGTAGGATTTTGGCAGACTCCTATCAGAAATGTCGGCAGAGCAATTATCACCGCGCCGAGAACCACGCCGAGTCCGCTCAGTTGCATTAGTGTAGTTTTCCGCCGGTTGAGGGTCATCATGACGCCTACGACAGCCAGCGGGGCAGCGGCGGCTATTTCAGCAATACCGCTCCAATGACATTTCATGGCAATTGTTTTGCCGTTTGCCAGGGTTATCGCCAAACCCTGAGACTGGCAATCGGAAAACATTGGAAAAACCGCTGCAAAAGCAGCCAGAGCTACCAAACCGATGCCTAGAACCTTGTACATCTTCCGTCCTCGCTTTTCATGTGTATTATTTAGGTTAATTACCTATAAGTATACTATGGAACCCGTGGTACTCCAAATGGGATTTAAAGGTCACTACCTTTGGTTAATGAAAGTCGGTTAGGGAACAATTGAATTGACCCCTCCTATTTTATCCCGGTAGCCGCCGTTTCTGACTTGTTGCCTTTAGACCAGAGAATATACCGTTGTCTCCAATACACCACGAGGTTTTCCGATGGGAGTTCCCTCCAAGATCGTACAGAAAAGAACAGAAGAATCGCAGTTTTTATGATTATGATGAACCAAAAACCCATTCCCAACGGGGAAAGTGTGGAGGTAACCGAAGCCGGAAGTCCTGACACGGAGGATACCAAATCAGGAGATGTATATGCTAGGTGTAAACCATAGAACAACGGGTATTCAAGTAGGATTACCAGCCTGAAAGCAACTGGAATCACAATCGGGAACAGTATTAAAAGAAATGGAGCGATCCAGAAAAAGAAATTGGGTGACCACCCGTAAAACACGGCAAAATAGATGCTAAGGCAAAACAGACACCCCCAGATAAACTCTTTTTCAGTCTGTATCTTTTTAAACAGCATAAAAGCGCCGATAGCCGTGGATAAAAACAGCATAAACACCATACTGTACCAATGGTTATAATCAGGAACCGGAGTCGTCATCATCGAATGTACCGGCGTAATCCCCGTCCAACCCCAGTTCCTTTGGACTATTCCTGAGAAATCCTGAAAAAACGGGTCCATTGGTACAGGGTTTCCGGAAAAAGTCATGGCCAAGGCATAGATTGTTTCCCATGGGGGACGTCCGCTTTGCCAGTTGAATGCACTTATAAATATGTCGAAATTTCCGATTATGAAAGGGAGCATTAAGATGCTAAAAGTTGAAACTGATACCGCGGTAAATAATATTTTTTGGTTTTTTGTATAAGTATCGCTCTTGAGAATTACCGGGAGGATGAATAACCCAATCGGTTTCAGACTTGCGCCCAAGCCCAGGAGAAATCCCCCCCTCCGAACTGATCCCTTCAAACCATAATAAATAGCGCCGAGCAATACTGCGATTGGCAATGAATCTATGACCTTGAACCATTCGAAAGTCATGAAAATTATGATATATATCAGACCCAGTATAACTGCTTTTTGTTCACCGGAGATATGCTCAACGATTTTGTAGAAGAAATACACGCTTAAAAACAGTGCACTGATGCTTACGAAATACCATAACAGTGAGAAAAGCCCACCTAAGTACCATGCGTCTCCAACTAGCGCCTGGGATGGCTTCCAAAGCAAATAGTATAGATAATGAGTACCCGGGTTTTGTCCGGACCAAACGTTAAGAAAACCATGTTCGTCCATCAGAGAAAAAACTTCCCCCAACCAGTTGGTAAACCAGTTGGAGGGAAGTTGAGTCAGCAGGTCTCCGCTGAGAAAATACACCCCAGTATACAATACTGCAACAAGAAACAGCAGACCCTTGAAAGTGATCTTGATGTTACCTTGTTCCAAAAATTTCGTCAGGTTCATCGACATATCATGTGTCAGTAACACCCCATTCTCAGTGTGAATACAAATCGTCTTTAGGCAGCGGGTTAAACTTTTCGAGCATTCAGAGCCAGTTGAGGCCAATGCTCATTCCTGTGATTGTTGCTTTGAAATCTGTTTTGTTTCGGTTATTTCAATCAGGTTAGTATTTTTGCACGGTCCAAAGCCAATTTAGACCGAAACAAAGGCTGCGAATATGGCCGTCGTATCCCGTTTCTCGCCATAAATCGGAAATCTGTTCCTTTGTGAAATTGCGGTGGAACGGTTCATTCCCAGCGCACGTCATGCTCAAGTGCTGACGCATTTTCCAAATACTGTTGGTGCTGGGCACTGATCCAACCAGCCACCCCCCGGGTTTGCACGCCCGAATCATTTCGTTCAGAGTTTCAATTGGATTCTCAAGGTGTTCGATAACTTCGGTTGCGATCACTAGGTCGACTGAATCATCCTGGACAGGCAACAATTCTGCATCGGCTTGGGCTTTAACAATATATGGTTTGCCGTTCATACGGTTTAAGGCCCACAGGTTCATATCCAGAGCGACCGCTCTTTGTCGCATAGTAGCTATCTTGTTGGTTATCAAGCCGGTACCGCAACCAATATCTAGGACAACCCCATCTTTCTTGATGAGGTTTTCGATATGATTCCAGGTTTCGATTCTTCTGGTATGGTGATAAATATACTCAAGACCCTTGGGATCCTTTGTCCAGTCATATCGTTCGAATAAATAAAACTCTTTGACTGGCAAATGACCTGCATCCATTTCAGAATTGGTTTCAGGACTTATAAGGGAGGGTATTCCGTTTTTAACAGTATATCGAATTTGGCATTCGGAACACCAGAGATCATCGGATCGCTGTTCTAAACTAGATTTACACGTTGGACAACCTAGCACCTCAAGGTGCCAATCTTCAAATGCATGAGAGCTATTGGATGGCGCTGTTTGAATCATGTTTTTCCATTTTCTACTGAGGACTTCGGCTTTGGGCCGAAGTCCTCAGGTAACAATTTCTATTACGGAGTCACAGTGATGCGACACTGAGTTGGCTGGAACGACCACCCTGCTGGACTCTGGTAGCCGCCGAAGCTGGCTGATACGACACCGGCTGCTCCTGTGAGAGCGACAGCCACATCTCCGCTTGCCGAAGTTAACCCGTTCCCTGACGAGAGCGATCCTGCAGTGGTAAGGAATGAAACGTTCTGACCGACGACAGGATTGCCGTATTGGTCAGCTAAATGGAAGGTAACCAAACCGCCAACGGTTGTTCCCGTAAGCACCGTCTGGATGAAAGGTACAACAGCCACGATGCTCATGTGAGACGACGCTAGTCGGTTTGCATCGCCGAAGTAGACTGCATCTATAACAACGGAAGCCTTTTCATTTGGTGCCACAACGCTGAATGAGGCGATACCTGATGCATTTGTATTAACTATTATTGATCCGCTTTCGTTCGTGCCTGTCTCCAATTTGTAGAACACATAGTTGAAGGTGACAGGCAGGCTGGCGATAGTCACCGTGGCTTGGCTTGGCAGTGTCTGAATCAGCGCTGTCAGATTTATGTTTTGTCCGGGACTAACGGAATCTGCGGCGTCGGTAACGATTCGGGTTACCGCAAGGCCGGAAGGAACCACCTCGGCGGTGATTCGCACCTGTGATGGCTGGTACGACCAGCCACTGCCGTTAACAAAACCTCCGAAACTAGCTGACACGACGCCTGAGTTAACGTCGCTCAACGTTACTGAAGCGTTTCCACTTGCGTCGGTCGTCGCAAGACCAGCCGAAAGTGTCCCTGCAGTTGTGAGGAAGGATAGATCTTGGCTGGCGATAGGGTTGCCGTATGAGTCCGCCAAATGGAAAATTATAGTACCCGCGGTGTTGGATGCAGTCAAAACTGTTTGGATGAATGGTACTACCGCAATGGTGCTCATATTAGATGATGGCTGTAGGTTGGCATCGCCATTGAAGATGGCGTCGATAACCACTGTAGCCTTCTCGTTGGGAGCGGGGATTGCCAATACAGCGTTGCCCGAAGCATCCGTGGTAACGGTTACGGAGCCAGATTCTGTAGTGCTGGACTCAAGTTTGTGGAATACATAGTTAAACAGAACAGGTAGGTCTGCCCTAACAATTGGTGCTAAACCGGGCAATTCTCTAAGAGATGCCGTCACGTTGATTGGTTTGGCAGGGCTGACCGATGTCGGGCCTAAGGTGACTGTCCTTGTCTGTCCTACGCCGGTACTCTGGGCGCCAGCAACCGTTGGCACTGATTCTGCAGTAGCGGTGGGGAATCCGGGTATTGTGCTGCCCACTGTATTCAAGGCTGAAATCCGGTAGTAGTAAGTGATGGCGTTTTCAATTTCTGTATCATCGAAATTGGTCACCATTCCAACGTTCCTAGTCAATAAGTTAGCTGTGAAGCCAGCATCCGTAGCTCTATCGATTTTGAAGCCGGTGGCGTTGACTGCCGGGTTAGTCCATGACAAACTAACGCGTTTTGGATCCTCCAGGATAACTGCGCTCACATTTTCTGGCGCATCCGGCGCGACGGCAAAACACACACCGTGCATCATGTCCATTTCCTCGTGGCCGAGGATGTGACAGTGGATGACATATTCCCAGCCGAAGTTGACCATTTGATTGACGATGGTGATTGGATTACCGTTGGGATCGAAGAAACCTCCGGGAGGACCTATCAATACCTCACCAAGAGGCATCGTCGCATCTATCGGGCGGATGGAGTTCGGTACTTTGAAAGGTAACTGGGGAGCCACAGGGCGCAGGGCGACGATGGTATCTTCCAGCGGGCTGACCCTCAAAGTTTCCTTCCAGCCAAGTTCAGTGGCATGTGGGAATGAGATACTGCCATCCCAGGAAACCCGGTTGATCAATTGTATGTTGAACAGATGGAAATGTATGGGGTGAGTATCCACGCCATTATGTGTGATTTTCCATAGCTGAGTGCCATCACCGGGCGCGGGTTCGCTCAAAGGGATCATGGAGTCACGTAACACTTCGACGGGCGGCGACGCATACGGGTAGAGCATGAAGTTGGCGGCGCCCACCTGGGTGTTGGGCAGTTCCAGCCCCAGCATACCGCTCATGCGACCGTAGATGGGATCAAACGCTTCGCCCATCTCATCCTGGATGGCCTTGGGCTGAAGCGGCATTGTCATTTGTAGGCCGCTTATGGTCCTGAAAGTATGAGAGTTCTGGAAAATGCGGACGTAGGTATCGGACGGAGTCGGGAATGAGGTTAGTCCGCCCCTTGGTGAAAAGGTTCCGTCTCCATTGTCCACGCGATATGCGCTGTTATAACGGCTGTTGGGTACGATGGTCTTGGGCTGGGTTCTCTCGAACACGCCCTGATGCGCCGCGTTAGATTCCCATGCCTCATTAAGGGCAGTCAGACTGAAGGTCGGAGCGGGGGCAATATCACGCACTCTGATTTGCATCACAGTGCGGGTGTTCGGGCCGTGGCCCTGCAGGGTGGTGTTGCCATTGGCAGGGTAGGTGTATCCACCCGCGTCACGCATATCCGGTGAGCCTGTGTAATAATCCAGGCGTGGGTCTGGGGCGGGGAAGGGAGCGGGGGCATCGTTATAGACGATAAGCGTCTTGCCGGCGAAAGCGGAGAAATCGACGATCACATCAGAGCGCTCGGCGGGGCCAAGGAGGAGGGAGAAGGAGTTGACAAGGCCTGCGTTGAATGTAGTGACGTCAACGTTCCAGTCAATGGGGCGTTGGCGCACGACGGCGGGCGCCGGCAGGAAGCCGCCTTCAGAGCCGATCACAATCCAATCAGGACCGGCTGTATTCCAGTCCGGCACACCGCCCTCCCTGCCGTCCACCGGCCAGGTTCCGTTGCCTTCCTCAAAATCCTGAGGCCAGGTCAGGTCGGCTGGATACGGTGAGGCTACAACCGTCTTGACCTCGGTGCCGAATCCGGTACCCGGAGTTACGGGATCACCGTTGGCGTCGATGGCATAACCGGCAGGATCAGCCTCATACATTTGGAGGTTTACGAAGCGATCATTGCAGGCGTTAAGGACACGAAGCCTGTAGGCTTTGGGATCAACTTCCACATATGGGAAGGCGGTGCCGTTGACGATCATGGTATCCTGGAAGGATTCCATCTGCATCGCCGGGTGAGGGGTGCCTGGGATAACAGGGGCTTCCCACGGCTCATTGATCGGATCGTAGTATGGGTTAGGTTGTGGTCCTACTACCAAATTGGTAGCCGGCGGCCAGAACCAGGGGGCGTACAGCCAGCGGCCCATCGGGTTGACACCCGAGCCATCGGGAGCCCAGGGATTGGCTGCCGGGTTGTAAACGCTGCCCATCCACAAGTCGCCGGTGTGTGGTGTGCCTGGGGTGATGCCCCAGTTCCAGGTCGGGTCAGTCGAGGGAATCATGGGAGCATCTACATAAGTCTTGTCCTGAACGACGAGAGGAATCTCATCGGCGGGGATGATTCCGTTGCCAATCAGTTCGGCTTCCACCGCATCTCTGATAATGTAGCCGGCGGCCATACCGACGTAAACATTGAGCCTGGTGATGCCGAGGGCATGGTCATGATAGAACATAAGTCGGGCGCTTATCTGGTTAGGATAATAGTAGTTGTACTGGCCGGGACCAGGATCAGGCATGTCAGGGACGCCGGAATAAAGGACGCTGGCACCGTCTGGATACGATGTGGTTTCGCCGGCCGGAGTGACCCACTGGTGCGGCGTACCATCGCTGATCCAAGGGGCGTCAGCACCGTGGAGGTGGATGACCGCCCGGTTTTGGGTGTACTTTTCGGTGCCGCCCATCGGGCCGAGGCCGGCGCCCATCATCTCCTCATCGACTGGGATAAACAGGTCGCCGCCGGCGCCGGTAGGCAGTTCATTGGTGAACCTGATGCGGACAGCGCGATCTTTCTGAGCCACAATAAGCGGACCCATATAGTGGATCGGGTCCGGTGAAACATCGTTGGCGGTGCCGCCCGCATTGGTGCCCATATTCGTCTGAACATAGCCGCGCAGACGGGTGGGTTGTAAGTCCGAATGCATTTTTTCGTCGAATTCACGCAGAGATATTTCATAATAATCAGAGCCGGGGTAGGTTAACCTATCAGGCTTGGCAACTGACATATACTGGCCGAGGAGATTGGCGTTTTCCGGGCCAAGGCCCGGCAACCGGTCGACAAACTTCCTGATGGGGGGGCTGTAAGCCCAGTTCGGGATGGTAATGCTAAAGTAGTCCGGTATATCTCCCGGACCGACAGTCACTGCCGACGGAAGAGCTGAGGTGATGAAATTATCACCCTCAGGCACCAGCAAACCGGCTTCGGCAGCAAGTTCTTTGATTCGCTTAGCTGCAGCCATGCGCTCCTCATGGGTGATCCTGTTGCGGTAGACCGGGTTTTTCACCGGTTCTGCTGCTTGTACTAACTTGCGGCTGGCAACAGTATAACCCAGCATGCCAGCGGTTCCCGCCGCCAGTTGCAGATATTGCCTCCGAGAAATGCCCCGCGGCGCCGGCTGAGATATGGCTGTCGACATTGAAATGGGGGGGGATTGACTGCTTCCTCCAGCTTCCCTCAGCTTCCTATTGAAAATATTGGTAGCCTTCCGACGCCTTTGTGCAGACATTTCCCTCTCCTTCGGCATTTTTAAATTTTGGTATACCCTGAGCGGCCACGATCCTATTGTTTATCAGGATAACACGTCTTTATAATCTTAACAATACGTAGTTTTACGTAATTTTTGGAATATACCTATTTAGTTTAGCATTAATTCCAAACTCCCACTAATAGGTATGGAAAAGGTTCGCAAAGCAACTGAGCGCCCATAATCGTGACAAACAAACACGCTTGCTAGTGATGGCGCGACGTAGTTCAAAAATTAATAAAATAATCTTCGCCTGGTATTCACGGGAACAACCATCATTCACATAGGAGAGTCATCTTTAGCTCGTCCAGCCATACCGCGCTCTTGATCTCGTGTTCCAGCAAAAAGCGCAAATAGGACTGGGTGATCCTGCGGATCTCCTGATTCAGCGCCGGGCGATACTTAAGTCGCATGGCAGAATCGTAACCGTTTTCCATGAGAAAGCGCATGACTTTGAGGCCGCTGGATGATATGGGATAGGCTATCGGCGCGGCGGCGGCGCAATCGGGGCATAATGTGCCACCGGCCAGTGCCGAGAAGTAATTGGTTACCGGCTGGAGATCAGAGCCGCAATTCAGGCAGCGGTACAGCGACGGCTGGTAGCCCAGGTTAGTCAGATGATTCAGCTCGAAGAAACGGCTCAAGAGCTCAAGGTTGGCGGTTTGCCCCAGGTTGCCAAGGGTTTCGGTCAACAGGTCGAATAAGGGAAGATTTGGTTGGCCTTCCGGCGCGAAGTGATAAACCAGTTC
The DNA here is from genome assembly GCF_039749495.1 of Dehalogenimonas sp. THU2. Lineage (NCBI taxonomy): Bacteria > Bacillati > Chloroflexota > Dehalococcoidia > Dehalococcoidales > Dehalococcoidaceae > Dehalogenimonas > Dehalogenimonas sp. THU2. The sequence continues at coordinate 76,364 of NZ_JBDLLU010000005.1, forward strand.
GGTAAAATACAGGGCATAAGACGTGCGCTCCAGTGAATTGCGGATATCCAGGTGCGCGTTCAGTGTCTGGCTGCCGATAATGATATCCATGTTCTTGCCGCGGGCTAAGGTCACATCGGTGTATGTCAGCGTTTCCAGGTGTCCGGCGAGCTTGCTTTTTGCTTTGCGGACACCGCGGGCGATGGCGGAGATCTTTCCCAGTTCCCTGGTGAAAAGGGTGATCACCCGGTCCGCTTCCTTGAGACGGGCTCGCTTGATGACTACGGCCGGGGTTTTCAGCTCATGAGACGCGGTCATATGCTCTTAGCCTTGAGCCGTTCCTGCACCGCAGCGCTCTGAAGCTCACGCAGGGCATCCGCGGCGATCCAATGGGCGGCGGGGTTATCCAGGCGGGCGATTTCCGTGGCTGCCGCGATCGCCAGAGCGTTCAATCCCGTAGATCGTTTCCCGATCTGCCGCAGCGCCCAATTGACCGCTTTCTTGACGAAGTTACGCGCATCGTTGGAACCGCGGACGATCTCGGGTAAGAATGCCTTAATTTGCTCATCGGGGATCTTTTTGTCACCCACCGCCAGACGAGCCATGAGTACGAAACCGGCACGTTTAACGAAAACCTCCTGGCGGTGGCTCCATTCGATCGCTTTATCGTAAGCGTATGGTGTTTTCTCCCAGAGATTGGAGCAGACCTGGTCGCAGACGTCCCAGGAATCGAAATCCGCTATCCATGCCTCCATCTGGGCGATGGTGACCTGCTTTGGATCATCGACCAGCGACGCAAGAATCCGGGCTTCATGGATGCCGGAGTTCCAAAGGCCGATGGCTAACTCATGATTGCGGCGATGCAGCTTTGCCATAGCTCGTAGCGCGGGGATCGATACGCCGAGCGTGTTGTCAGGGTTGATGCCGAAGCGCGCCATGCCCACTATGTTGGCGGGATTAGACATCGATCGGAGTTCCGTGAGGATATCGTCGCAGAGGCTCATTGGACGCGGGTTCCAACCGGTACTTCACAGTCAGGCGCCACCAGCACGACATCATCATCACCGTTGACAGCTCCCAGCACCAGCACCTCAGAGATGAAATCAGCGATCTGTTTGGGCGGGAAATTGACCACCGCCAGGACCATGCGACCGACAAGTTTTTCGCAGGAATAGCGCCTGGTGATTTGGGCGCTGGACTGCTTTATACCCAGTTCACCGAAATCCAGCCAGAGACGGAAGGCCTTTTTTCGGGCTTTGGGGGAAGGCTCGGCCCGGATAACGCGGCCGGCTCGAATGTCGATCTTCTCGAATTCGGCGAAAGTGACCGTGGACACACTTAGAGCCATTTCTTGCGTCGGAAGTACAATAGAAGGAGCAGTCCCACCAGCCCCATGACCGCCAGCACGGCAAAATAGCCCCAGCGCCACCCCAGCTCCGGCATGAAATCAAAATTCATGCCGTAAACCCCCGCGATGAAAGTCAGGGGTATGAAGATGGTGGCGATGATGGTCAGCACCTTCATAACCTCGTTCAGCCGATTGGAAACGCTGGAAAGGTAGATGTCCAGCAGGTCCGAGAGCATTTCGCGGGAGTTATCGATGCTGTCCATGACCTGGATGGTGTGGTCATACACGTCCAGAAAGTACGGACGGGTGACGTCGGCGATTAGCGGCGAATCAGAATGGCGTAAACCGCTGACCACTTCCCGCAGCGGCCAGATGCCGCGGCGCATGAAAAGGAGTTCCCTTTTGAGGGTTTTGATGGTGGACAGGGTCTCGGCGGTGGGGGACAGCAACAGGTTTTCTTCCAGATCGTCGATGACATCGCCGAAGCCTTCCAGGACCACGAAATAGTTATCGACGATGGCGTCGATCAGGGCATAAGCGAGCGTGTCGGCGCCCTGTTTGCGCAGCAGGCCTTTGTTTTTGCGCAATCGCTCCCGAACGTGTCCGAAGGCGTCACCGGTGCCTTCCTGAAAAGAGATGACATAATTACTGCCCAGTACTAGGGAGACTTGTTCGGCGACGGTCTCGTTCTCGATCTCGTCGCGGTACAGCATCTTGAGGACGATGAACAGGTACTGGTCGTGATCTTCAAGTTTGGGACGCTGCTGGGTATTGGCGATATCCTCCTGGATGAGCGGATGTAATCCGAAGTGGCGGCCTAATTCTTCGATGATCGCCGGTTCATGCAGGCCGTCGATGTTAATCCAGGTGACGGTGGCGGTATCGCGGAAGACACAAGCCTCGGCGGCGGTTGAAAGGACTCTTTCCTGAAATTGCCCGGCATCGTAGTCCAGGACGGTAATCCTGGTTTTATCTGCCCGGCGTTTACCGACATGGATGACCGTTCCGGGCGGCATGCCGGCCTTGTGCGACTGGCTGACAACCTGTTTGGTCATGATATGGTCACCTGGTTAAAACTCCTGGCGGTTTTCCATGGCGCGCGACAGGGTGACATCATCGGCGTACTCAATCTCACCACCGAAGGGCAGGCCACGGGCGAGGCGGGTGACCCTGACACCGAGAGGGGTGATCAGGCGCTGCAGGTACATGGCCGTGGTCTCACCTTCCACGTTGGCATTGGTGGCCAGGATCACCTCGACGACGCCGCCACACTCGAGGCGAGTCAGGAGCTCGGCCATGCGGATGTCGGCGGTGCCGATGCCCTCGGTGGGGGAGATGGCGCCGTGAAGCACATGGTAGGCACCCTTGTAGGCGCCGGTGTGCTCCAGCGTCAGCATGTCCTGGGGTTGTTCCACCACACAGACGCGGGTCTGGTCACGCACCGGGTTGGCGCAGATGCCGCAGGTCTCGGCGTCGGCGATGTTGCAGCAGATGCGGCATAAGCGGGTCTTCTGCTTGACGCTGACCAGGGCGTCGGCCAGGTCCCGCACCTGCTCCTCGCTGGCTTTCAGGATGTGATAAGAAAGGCGCTGGGCGCTCTTGGGCCCGATGCCGGGCAACCGGCTCAGAACTTCCGTAAGCCGGTTGACCGCGGCGGCTGTTGATTTAGGGGCTTCTTTCATTGGGAAAAATTGTCCTTAGCTCAGTCCGGAAATGTTCATGCCGCCCATCATGCCGGCCATTTCCTTGCTGGAGGCCTTCTTGGCTTTTTCCAGGGCGTCGTTGACCACTTTGAGGACGTTGTCCTCGAGCTGCTTGGCTTTTTCCGGCTTCAGGGCGTCCGGGGCAATGGTGATTGACAGCACCTTCTGCTGGCCGTTGGCGGTCACCTTGACCGGGCCTTTTTCGGCTTCGACGATTACCTTGGCCAGTTCTTTCTGGATCTTATCCAACTGTGATTTGAGTTCCATAGCCTGTTTTACCCTTGAGAAGTCCATTTTTCCTCCACACTTATTATCTCGGCGCCGCGTCGCTGCGCCTCTTTGACCAGGTGATTGTTGGGCGGCTCGTGAATGCAGGTCACCTGGCACGGCGTGCCCAGGCAGGCCGACAGAATGTCGGCGGTGACCCGTTTGTTCTCCGGCTCGTTGATCTTGTTCATATGGATGGGGAATTTGAAAGACAGAGTGACCATGCCGTTATCAAAGGCCACCGGCTGGACGCCGGCGCTGCGCAGTATGGCCAAGGCGGGTGAACGCCGCAGTTGCGGCGGCGCCGCGGTCAGTATCTGCGGCCATTGGGCGGCCAATTCTTCCAAGTTGCCTATTATTCCGGCTTCAGATTTTGACACCGGCACAGAGGTATCCGCCGCAATCGATGGTTCTCTAACCGGCGAACGTGGCACCGGCTGAGCGGCAGGTGCGGCTGCAAGCGGCGCGGGCGGCTGTACCGGCGCCGGTTTTGGCTCTACTGCCGGGGGTTTGATTTCCGTGGGTCTGGCCGCGGTTTTCGGGGGTGCGACAGGCGCGGGCGTCGCGGCCGCCACCGGTTTCAAAGTGACATCGATCAGCGCCATTTCCATCGCCAGGGGACTGGTCATGTCGGCGACGGAGGATAGCACGGCAAAGCTCTTAAGGGCTTTGAGTATTTGTTCCAGTTCCGTCGATTCGGCCACGGCCAGCGTCCCGGCCAGTTCCTCGGCGGTCAGGCCCAATGAATCAGCGGAGCCCGCTTTGACCATCAGAAGCTGCCGCAGCTTTTCCACCAGTTCCCGGTTGAACTGTTTCAGGTCCACGCCGTCGGCGGCTACTCCGGACAGGAGCCTCATGCCCGCGGCGGGGTCATTCGCGGCGATATGCCGGACCAGTTGGCTGGAGCGGTCGTCGCCGGTGAGACCCAGGCCGGACTGGACCTGGCGCAGGCCGATACGACCGTCGTTGACCGTGGCGATCTGCTGCAGTAGGTTCTCCGCGTCCCGCAGGCTGCCGCCGGAAGCTCGGGCGAGGAGAGCCAGCCCGTCGGGGTCTATCTCGACACCCTCGGCGACGGCGATCTCGGCCAGCTTGTTAGCGATATCCGTCGCCGATAGACGCCGGAAGTCGAAGCGCTGGCAGCGGGACATGATCGTCGGTAATATTTTATGGAGTTCCGTCGTCGCCAAAATAAAAATGACTCTCGGCGGCGGTTCTTCCAGCGTCTTCAGCAGGGCATTAGAGGCGCTGGTGGAGAGCATGTGGACTTCATCAATGATATAGACCTTGTAGCGGGCCTCGGACGGGGCGTAGTTGACGCGTTCCTTGAGTTCCCGGATATCGTCCACGCCGGTATTGGAGGCGGCGTCGATCTCTATGACATCCATGGCGCTACCCGAGGTGATGGCGCGGCACATGGAGCAGGTGTTGCACGGCTCGCCCAAGCCCTCATTGGTCAGGCAGTTGACCGCCTTGGCCAGGATGCGGCCGGTGGAAGTCTTGCCGGTGCCCCGCGGTCCGCAGAACAGGTATGCCTGAGCCATGCGCCGCTGCCGGAGAGCGGAGAGCAGGGTGCTGGTTATCGGCGTTTGTCCCACCACCTCGGCGAGGCTCTGGGGGCGCCATTTGCGGTAATATACCTGACAAGACATAAGCGCCGTAATTATACCTTATGCCGGGGTATTTCTAAAGACAATAATAGCGCCGAAAAATGAGCCGGTTGTGGTTGCTTTACGGTACAGGGAGTGGCGAGAGGCGGCTCACTGAGCCGCCTCTCGTTTTATCTTACTCCAGGTAGTCTTTGAGCTTGCGGCTGCGGGTGGGGTGGCGAAGTTTGCGCAGGGCTTTGGCTTCTATCTGGCGGATACGCTCTCGGGTGACGTTGAATTCCTTGCCTACTTCCTCCAGCGTCCGGCTGCGGCCGTCTTCCAGGCCGAAGCGGAGTTGCAGGACGCGGCGTTCGCGGGGGGTCAGGCTGCCCAGGACGGTATCGATCTGCTCCTTGAGAAGCTGGCGGGAGGCGGCGTCGGGGGGCGGCAGAGCGTTCTGGTCCTCGATGAAGTCTCCCAGGTGGGAATCCTCTTCCTCACCGATGGGGGATTCCAGCGAGACCGGAAGTTGGGACACCTTGGCGATCTCCCGAACTTTCTCTGGCGGCAGTTCCATCTCCACGGCGATCTCGTCCGGGGTCGGCTCGCGGCCCAGTTTCTGGGAAAGAGATCGGGAAATGGAAAGCAGTTTGTTGATCGTTTCCACCATATGCACCGGGATGCGGATGGTGCGCGCCTGGTCGGCGATGGCGCGGGTGATGGCCTGGCGGATCCACCAGGTGGCGTAGGTGGAGAACTTGAAGCCGCGGTGGAAATCAAACTTCTCCACGGCGCGGATAAGACCAATGTTGCCTTCCTGGATGAGGTCGAGTAGCGGCATGCCGCGGCCGATGTGCTTCTTGGCGACACTGACCACCAGGCGCAGGTTAGCCTGGATCAGATGACGTTCAGCCTTCCGGGATTCGATCTCGACGGTATCGAGGTAGTTCTTGAACTGGTGCTCGAAGTGTTCCAACCGGGCGATGAAGGCCGGATCGGCCACCAGCTCATCAATTTCGTCGATCTCCATCTCGGCGGGGATGCCATCGAGAACTTTTTTGGGCAGGAGGTCGGAGTTGAGCGACAGGTCGATAAGCGCCTGCTCGATCTGCGATACAGGCACGTCCTGTTCCTCGGCGATGCTCTTGGTCAGTTCCTGATCGATCTCCTGGTCGATGCTGGCCCGCAGCTTGGGGGCGAAGACCGCTTCCTTGAAATTAGTGGAGACCTCAAGGCCGAGCTGCTTCTGCAGCAGGGTGACCGTCTCAGCTGCCTTTTTGAGTTCCTGGAGCATGCAGACCATGATCTCGACGGAGTTGGGGTTATGGCCGTCCGTCTCCCGGCAGACCTGACGTATCTCCCGGATGCGCTTGCCGGCTTCCATCTTCTTGGCCAGCATTTTTTCGGTCTCGGCGTTCAAAAGCGGCACCCGGCCGATCTCGTGGAGGTACATCCGCACCGGGTCATCGACGATGCCGTGCTCCAGCTGTTCCAGCGGGGCTTCCATCTCCGGGAGCATGTGCTCGGCTTCTTCCGGTATCGACTCCGAATCCGAATCGGAATCCTCGTCCGAAATATCCCCGGGACCGATGTCTGAGGGACTCTCCGGCTCTTCCTCTTCTTCCTCGATCACGACCGGGGGTTTACCGGATATCTCTTCATCGTCAGCGGGTTGTTCAGCCATGTCTTTTTCCATTCTCTTTTTACCTTCCCGGGCCGCGGTGCCGGTCCTCTTTGCGCTTAAAAAGCTCGGCAAGGCGGCTGTCTAGAGCCAGGCCCTGCTCCTGAAATTTGAGGATCTCGGCGGAACTGCCCTTGTCAATTTCAGCGTTGAGTACATCTTTTATTTTGATGGCGGTAGCTTTAAGGTGTTTTTCTTCCAGGCGCAAGGCGCACTCGGACAGCCTCTCTGCCAGGCGGTTGTCCGGCGCCGGAGCGCCCAATAGGCGGTCAAAACCGTCCCGGATGGCGGCGTCCAGCCGCTGCCGGATGACCGCGAGGTCGTCGGAAGCCAGGCAGGCGGCATAGATCTCCCGGTTCTCCACGCTCTCGAAATACTCCGGCTTGACCGCTTTGCATTGCGGCTTGAGCTCAGGATGCTTCAGCAGGAGCGCCAGGAAGTAGTCTTCGATCGGACTGGCCAACGCCGGGGGCGGCGCCACAGTCGCCGGAGCGCCCGGTTCCAAGCGGTGCGGGGCCGGAGGTTGTTTCAGACGGTTCAGGCTGTACTGCAGGTCCGCGGTGGTGGCGCCGACCCGTCCGGCCAGCTCCGCCAGGTAATGACCGCGCCGTACCGGGTCCTTGATGCCGGCGACGACGGGCAACAGCTTTTCCGCCAGTCCCGATTTGCCGGCGGCTGTGCGCAGGTCGAAGCCGATGGCGGCGTGGTTGAAGACGAAATCCACCAACGGCCCGGCCAAGGCGATAAGATTGGTCCAATCGACGGAGTCGTGCCGGATGACATCGTCCGGATCCTGTCCCGCCGGGGCGACGGCCACCTTGATCTCTGATTCGAGCAGATTCTCGAACGGCACGCAGCGGGTCATGGCTTCCTCACCGGCGACATCGGCATCCAGCGCCAGTACCAGCTGGCGCGACAGTTTTTTGAGGATGCCGATCTGCTTCTCGGTGATGGCGGTCCCCATGCTGGCCACGGTATTTTTGAAGCCGTACTGGTGGCTGATGATGACGTCCAGATAACCCTCGACGATGATAGCCGTGTCAGCCTGGCGGATGGCGGAAGCGGCCAGGTTGATGCCGAAGAGGGTGGCGCTCTTGGAGAAGAGGGGGGTCTCCGGAGAGTTGAGATACTTGGGCTGGGAGTCGTTGAGGACCCTGGCGCCGAAGCCGGTGATGCGGCCGCGGACATCGGCGATGGGGATGATCACCTGGTCGCGGAAGCGGTCATAGAGGCGGCCGGTATCGGCGCGGCCCAGGAGCCCCGCCTCCAGCAGCATGTCATCGGGGTAACCCGCCTGGTTCAGGTGGTCTTTAAGCGCCTGCCATTCCGGCAGGGCGTAACCCAATTGGAAATCGGCGATGGAGCCCGCATTGACGCCGCGCTTGTCAAGGTAAGCCCGGGCTTTGTCCGCCGCCGGAGAAGTCAGCAGCAGGTCATGAAAATATTGGGCCGCGGCGGCGTTTAAGCGGAAGAGGTCATCCAGGCGGTCGTGCTCCGGAGTCGGCTGGTAGCGGGAGGGGAGTTGAATGCCGTATTTTTCGGCCAGGCGTTCCAGCGCTTCGCCGAAGGTCAACCCCTCTTTTTTCATGATGAACGAAAAGATATCGCCGCCGGTGGCGCAGGCGCCGAAGCAGTGCCAGGTCTGGTTATCCGGGTACACGAAGAAGCTGCCGTGCTTTTCCGAATGGAACGGGCACAGCCCTTTGAGCGTTTTTCCGGAACGCGACAACGGAGTGTACTGACTGATCAGTTCCACTATGTCGGCGCGGTTTTTTATTTCTGTAACGGTATCCATTGATGATTAAATCCGAAGCACGAAATACGAAATACGAAACTTGCCGATAAATTTAACCCTGAGATCCCGGCTCAATAGAGTATCCGGCCTCTTTTCGGATTTCGACATTAGGATTTCGTATTTACTTTCTATTATATCAATCCGAAGGACATCGACATGCTGGTGGCGAAGAGGTCGGTCATACCGGCGATGTAATCCACTACGCCGCGTTCCGGGTCTTCCTCGTTAACGTACTCACCCGGCATCCGGTGCGGGAACCGCAGCAGGAAACCATACATGTTCCTGACGATTCTCCGGGCGTCCTCGGCGTCCTGGTCCCGGCGATAATAAACCCGCTCAAAAAGGAAATCCCGCAGCAGGTTGGTAACCTCCAGCACTTCCTCGCTCATGCCGATCACCGCCGGGCGGTCCGGCGCCTGTCCGGAGATGCCCCACGAAAATGAAATCACGTCGTGGATCATGGTGTCGATGCGGCGCGAATGGCTGGCGCCCAGGACTTCCACCGCCCGGGCCGGCAGGTCTGCTTCTTTTAATATCCCGGCCCGCACCGCATCCCCGATGTCGTGGTTGATGTAGGCCAGGGCGTCGGCCAGGCGGCAGATATCACCCTCCGGCGTGGCCGGGCGGCCGCTGGTGTTGGACATGATACCGGTCCGGGACTTGGAGTGGTTCAGGATGCCGTCCCGAACCTCCCAGGTGAGGTTGAGTCCCCGGCCGCCTTTCTCCAGCTTATCTACCACCCGCAGGCTCTGTTCGTTATGCCGGAATCCGCCGGGGTAGAGCTCAGCCAGCACTTCCTCACCGACATGGCCGAAGGGCGTATGCCCCAGGTCATGCCCCAGGCTGATGGCTTCGGCCAGGTCCTCGTTCAGCCGCAGAGCCCGGGCGATGGTGCGCGCCAGTTGCGATACTTCCAGCGTATGGGTGAGGCGGGTGACGTAATGATCGCCGCTGGGGGCGATGAAGACCTGGGTCTTGTGCTTCAGCCGCCGGAAAGCCTTGGAATGGATGATGCGGTCGCGGTCCCGCTGAAAGGCGGTGCGCACCGCGCAGGGCTCCTCGGCGACGGCACGGCCGCGGCTATCGGCGGAGAACGTCGCGAAAGGCGACAGCCATTGCCTTTCGCGTTCTTCCAGGGAAATGCGGACTCCGGACAGATCGTTCATCGGGGGCTTCGTTCCTCAGCGGGGACTCCGGCCTTGCGCCGAATGGCGCCGAAACCCCGTCCGCATGATGCGTTTTGATGCATATTAATGCTCGAATTCGATAGCTCCTCCGTTACTGGAGGTGCCCCCTCACCTAACCTCTCCCCGTTGGGGGAGAGGGATTATAATCTGTCCTGATAGACTCTTCGTTGCTGGAGGTGCCCCGTCACCTTAATCCTCTCCCCGCAGGGGAGAGGAAATTACCCGATACGCTTTTTTTATACCTTCAGCTTGGCTTCCGCCCGGGCGATGATCTCGCGGGTGGTGCCGATCATATCAGGGCTGACCGAGACCGAGGTGATGCCCCAGGAGACCAGTTTTTCGGTCAGTTCCGGGTATACCGACGGCGCCTGGCCGCAGATGGAAGCGGTGATGCCTCTCCGCTTTGCTGTGGTGACGGCGATCTCCAGGGCAGCCATGACCGCCTCATTGCGCTCGTCGAAAGTATCCTGCAGCTTCTCGGAATCACGGTCGACGCCCAGCACCAGCTGGGTCAGGTCGTTGGAGCCGATGGAGATGCCGTCGATACCAACGTCGATGAATTTGTCCATCAGGAAGATGTTGGCCGGAATCTCGGTCATCATCCACAGTTTGAAGTCAGGCCCGCGCTTCAGGCCCTCGGCTTCCAGAATCTCCTTGGTCCGGATCAGTTCATCGACGGTGCGCACGAATGGAATCATCACCCAGAGATTGGGGTAATCCTTGCGCACCCGTTTGATGGCTTCTATCTCCATCTTGAAGCTTTCGATGTCACGGATGTAACGTGAGGCGCCACGGTAGCCCAGCATCGGATTTTCTTCCGGCTGCTCGTATTTGTCGCCGCCCTCAAGCTCGCGGTATTCGTTGGTCTTGAAGTCGGTGGTGCGGTAAACGACCGGGCGGGGGTGGAAAGCCTTAGCGAACGGCAGGATACCATCGTAGAGCTTCTGGATGAATTCTTCCTGCCGGCCAGTTTCCACCATGAAGTTGGGGTGCTTGCCGATGGCGCTGACGATGAATTCGGCTCGGAGGAGACCGACACCGTCGACGTTGCGGGCGGCGACCAGGTCAGCCAGTTCCGGCTGTGCCAGGTTGACATAAACTCTGGTCTTAGTCTTGATGGCGTCGCGGACCATGCTGACGACCGAGGAGGTCTGGATGCGGCGGGTCACCTTGCCGTCGTAAACCTTGCCGTGGGCGCCGTCGACGGTGATGATCTGGCCGGTTTTAAGCAGGGAGGTGGCCTCGCCGGTGCCGACGACACAGGGGATTCCCAGTTCGCGGCTGACGATGGCGGCGTGGGAGGTGCGGCCGCCGCGGTTGGTGACGATAGCTGCCGCCCGTTTCATGGCGGGTACGAAATCCGGGGTGGTCATCTCCGCCACCAGGATATCGCCGGTGAAGACCTGGTCGATGTTGGCGGGGTCCAGGATGATCTTGACCGGACCGGAAGCCAAGCCGGGGGAAGCGGCGGCGCCGGACAGCAGGATCGGGCGCTTGATCTCCGGTTCCATCTCGGTGCTTTCCTTGATGGCGGTGACGGGGCGGGACTGGACGATGAAAATATCGCCGTTCTCCTTGGCCCACTCGATGTCCTGCGGTACGCCGTAATGTTTCTCGATATGAATGGCCAGTTCCGCCAGCTTGATGACGTCATCGTCCGAAAGCTTCTGCTGCTCCTGTCTGGCGGCGGGAACGCCCTGCCAGTAGTTGGAGCCCTCGGCGCCGGCCTCAATATTACCGGTGTTACGCACCAGCCGCCGGTCCTGGTGGCTGATTCGGCGCGAAACAATGGAAGGACCTTCTTTGTCGATGATGAAAAGATCGGGCGTGATTTCACCCGATACCAGCCCTTCACCCAGACCGTAGATGGCCTCGATGACGATCTTGGAGGGGTCGTTGGTGATGGGTTCGATGGTGAAGACGACGCCGGAAGTCACCGATTGCACCATGCGCTGCACGGGCACGGCGATGCCGACCTGGAAATGATCGAAGCGCTGTTCAACGCGGTAATATACGGCGCGGGGCTCGAAAAGCGAGGCCCAGCATTTCTGGACCGCCGCCACCACGGCGTCTCCGCCTTCTATGTTCAAATAGGTGCTCTGCTGGCCGGCAAAGGAGGCTTCCGGCAGATCTTCCGCCGTGGCCGAGGATCTGACCGCCACCAGTCCCTCACCGAGGGTGGCATAAGCTTCCTTGATCTTCCCCGCCAGGTCCGGCGGCAGGGGCGTGTCCATGATAAGCTGTTTGACCGCGCCGGCGGCGGCGGTCAGGGCTTTGGAGTCTTCCACGTCCAGGTTTTCCAGCGCTGATTTGATCCGGGGTTGCAACTCGGAAGCAGCGATAAAATCATAATACGCGTTGGCTGTTACGATAAAGCCAGGAGGAACCGGAATCTTTGCGGCGGTCATTTCGCCCAGATTGGCGCCTTTACCACCGACTATGGGAATGTCATTCTTGGTTACCTGGTTGAACCAGACAATCGCCTCCGGCGTCTTCTGCATTCCTCTTGTCTCCTTCCAGACAGCTAGATGTTTTCTGGGTACGCACCTGAATCAGGGTATGACGCTTTTCTTGGAAACTCCGGTAGACCTTTTATCGGCAAAGGCTAACTATTCTACTATAAACCGGACTCATTGTGAAGAGCCTTGCTAATCCCCGCGGAAATATTCTACCACGGCTGGGCGTCAACACGTGTTTACTTCATTGACACCCCATGACCATAAAGGTAGAATTGGGCAGGTTTAACAAGGCTAACCGCGCATTGGAGGCTCCCGAAAATAATGATAGAAATGACCATTGAGAGCATACGTGTCAGCCTGGTGAATTATCAGCGGGTGGTCATGCTCAAAGAAAAAAATACCCTGCGTTATCTGCCGATCTGGATCGGTTCCGCCGAGGCGCAGGCCATCGCCATCCGGCTGCAGGAAGGCATTCAGGTGCAGCGGCCGATGACCCACGACCTCCTGGCGACGACCATCGAGGTGCTGGGCGCCAAGGTGGAGCACGTTATCGTCAACGACCTCAAGAACGATACCTTCTACGCCAAGATACTGCTCAACTTCGGCGGCAACCAGCTTGAGATAGATTCCCGGCCCTCCGACGCGCTGGCGCTGGCGGTCAGGGTGGACGTGCCCATCTACGCCGACGAATCGGTGCTGGACAAGGCAGGCATCGTCCTGGAACGCGAGAGCGAAGGCGGCGCCGATGCGCTGGAAGCTATCGATGGCACCGCCGACGTTTCCGAAAAGCGCAAAAAAGCCAGCGAGGACGAGATCAAGAAGATGAGCGCCTTCCGCGATTTCATCGACAACCTCGACCTTGAGGATTTCGACAAGCGGAAATCGTAGGGGTTAAAACGGCAGACCGAAGAGGGCGCTTTCAAGCGCCCTCTTTTTTTACGGTATTCACGGGGAAACTGGCAAGCAGATTATGGCGGCTTTGAGATCGTTTCGCCGGAGGCTCACGATGACGGTTTGTTTTATCGTTGATTCCGTCATGGAACCAGGGCTGGTGGCTATGAGATTGCCACGTCGCTTCGCTCCTCGCAGTGACGGTTAAATAATGTCTGTTTGAATTTGACTTCGCTCTACGTCTATGGCAAAATCTGGTACTATATCGGGCAGTACTAATCGGCATCGACCGAAAATTAACAATTTTATAATCTCCGAATTTGCACTGACCTAAAACAGATGTCACGGGGTGCAAACGGTGTCCTGACTCCGTCAGGACCGAGGGTACAGATGGAAACGCCTGTGCCTCCCATTATTGGAAAGGGGAAATTATGTTTAAATAATATATATTTTAGAGTGCTCTCTTTTTGGGGCACTCTTTTTTTATTTTCTCCGGTACCGTTTACCCCTGAAGAATCGAACGAAAATAATAACGATGCGAGGACGTTGATGAAAACCAGAATGGTATTGCTGCTGATGGCAGCCTTAATGACTTTGAGCGTTGCCGGGTGCGGCGATGCGGAAGCGATTACTCCGCCTCAGACAACCGCGCCGGCGCAAACAACAGCGCCGCCACTGACCACCCAGGAGCCCCAGGTACAATGGAGCGTAAACGTCCAGGTGATCGGTAAAACACCGGTTACGATCACCCATGAGGACGCCGCAAAGATCGGTCCGGTAGATATCGTCGCCGCCATCAAAGATGGGAATAATGTCCTGCCGGCACACACCTTCAAATGTATCCTGCTCGTCGACCTGCTGGAATACATCGGGTTGAAAACGTTCACAGTTATTACCATCGAGAGTGCCGGCGTCACTGTGGAAATTACTCCGGACAGGATCGATGCCGCTGCCGCAGGGTTTGCCTGGATGGTTGACGGGGAAGCGTTGAATGCCAGCACCGGATTGGTCAAGTGGGTGAATCACAACCGAGGGCCGAAACACTGGGCTGACAATGTGACGCTGATCACCGTCATTGAGTAAATTCAACTTCAAAAAGCCGGGTTTATTCGCCCTGCTGATTATCGGGCCGCTTTTGATTATGCTGGTATCGCTTTTTATCGGCCGGTACCCTTTGTCGGTGTCAGAAGTGCTTCAAGCTCTGGCTTTCCAACTGGGTCTGGGGAATGCCGATGTCCCGGCCACGCATATCAACGTGGTCTGGGACATCCGGCTGCCCCGAGCAATTTTAGGGGCGGCGGTAGGCGCCAGCCTGGCGGTCAGCGGCGCGTCCTTCCAAGGCATGTTCCGCAATCCGCTGGTAAGCTCCAACATCCTGGGGGTATCTTCAGGCGCGGGTTTCGGCGCCGCCCTGGCTATAATCTTGTTTCAGGGTCAGGCGGTATATATTTATTTGTTTGCCTTCGCCTTCGGCCTGCTGGCGGTCGTGCTCAGTTACATGATCGGTGTGACCTATAAAATCGCACCCACCATAATGCTGGTACTCGGCGGCGTGGTGGTGTCATCCATATTTGCTTCCCTGATTTCGCTCCTGAAATATCTGGCTGATCCCTATGACCAACTGCCGAGTATCGTTTTTTGGTTGATGGGCAGTCTGGCAACCGCACAATTCTCGGATATTCTGATCTCTGCCATACCGATGGCGGTCGGGGTTTTAGGGTTGCTTCTAATGAGATGGCGGCTGAATGTCCTGTCCATGGGGGATGTGGAAGCCAGGGCGCTGGGGGTTAATGTCATGATTTCCAAGAGCCTGGCCATTTTTTTCGCCACTATTGCTACAGCGGGAGCAGTCAGCGTCAGCGGGATTATCGGCTGGGTGGGACTGGTGATTCCCCATATCGGCAGAATGCTGGTCGGCACCAATCACAACCTGTTGATTCCCGTTTCCCTGTCGCTAGGCGCCATGTACCTGGTGCTGATAGATAATATCGCCCGGACACTTACCGGGGCGGAAATCCCCCTGGGAATTTTAACTTCTCTCATCGGCGGTCCGTTTTTCATCTATTTGATCAAGCGAACCAAGGCAAGGGGATGGTAACCATCCGTCATGATTAACGTCACCAATGCTTCATTTTCATACGGTAAGGGTGACGTGTTCCGGGACGTCAATCTACAGGTCAACCGCGGTGAGATCTATTGCCTTCTGGGGCCGAACGGCTGCGGCAAATCCACGCTGATATTATGCATACTCGGCGTCCTGAAAACAGCCAACGGCAGCGTTTCACTGGATGGTCAGGACATCCGCGATCTAAAGCCCCGGGATATCGCACGGTTGGCGGCCTATATACCCCAGGTACACGAGAAACCGTTCCCATATAAGGTTATCGATGTCGTCCTCATGGGTAGAACAGCCTACAGCGGCACTTTTTCGCCGCCGTCAGCCCAGGACCGGATAATCGCTGAAGAAGCGTTGGCAAAGGCCGGTATCGCCCAATTCGCCGAACGCCCTTACACCCAACTTAGCGGCGGCGAGACGCAATTGGTGATAGTAGCAAGGGCGCTGGCCCAGCAGACACCAATACTGGTCCTGGACGAGCCGACCTCCCACCTTGATTTCCACAATGAATTATATTTTCTGCAGTCCATTGTCAGACTGGTTCAGGAGTCCAACCTGACAGTGGTCATGGCCACCCACTCGCCCAACCATGCTTTTTACTTTGAGGGCTCCGGGATCAACACCAGGGTTGGGTTGATGAATCATCAAATAATCGCAGTTCAGGGCAGCCCGTCCGCCGCTCTTACTGAAGAAAATATGGCAAAAACCTTCAACATCCGATCCAAAGTCGTTTGTTACCAATGGGAAGGTGTTGATTTGAAACAGATCATACCTCTTGAAATCACTGATACGGTTCCTGAAAGGAAGTTTTAACATGAAGCTGAAATCATCTTTCATCGTCGTCTCGCTGTTATTGCTGGGTTCGTTACTACCTGGCTGCAACAACCAGCAACCACCGGAAAACCAGGAAGATACCGTTACCGTGGTGGACAGCGCCGGCAGGACCGTTGAAGTTCCTGCCAATGTCCGAAGGATCGCCGCTCTGTATTCATTCGCCGCATATACCGTCTGCCTGCTGGGACGTGGTAATGACCTGGTGGGAGTACCGGGTGGCCTCCAGCGAGATATTCTGCTGATTGAAATTTTTCCGGAGATCGCAAACGCCTCGGTACCCCGGGAAGGCGGAGCCATCAACATGGAAGAACTGCTGCGGATTGATCCGGATGTGGTCATCGTCAGAAATGAGTTCGTTGCCGACCAGAAAGAGGTTGAGAAGCTGGATAACAGCGGCATTCCATATGTTGTGGTTGATTACAACAGCATGGAGGAACAGCGGGAGGCTGTGCTGATCGTCGGCCGGACCATCGGCAGAGAAGCGGAAGCTGTGGCTTTCAACAACTACTACCTGGATATAATCGACCGGGTCGATCAGGTGGTAGGTGACCTGGCCGAAGACGACAAGGTCAGATTGCATCACTCCGAGAATCAGGCTACCCGGGCGACCCACGCCGACTCCCTGGTCGCGGACTGGACCCGGGCTGCTGGGGTGATCAATGTTTCCGTTGGCGGCGACCTTGAACTCATCGGTAATGACTACTATGCCAGTATCGAACAGATCCTGCTCTGGAATCCGGAAGTGATCATCGTCAATGAACCTTCGGCCTATGCCATCATCACCAAGCACCCTCAATGGTCCGGAATCACCGCTGTTCAACAGGGACAAGTGTACCAACTGCCGAACGGTATCTCCCGCTGGGGACACCCGGGGTCGGTGGAAACGCCCCTGGCCTTGTTATGGACGGCTGTAACCGTTTACCCCGACCTGTTTCCCGATGTGGATATGCCTGCGGAAGTGCACCAATTTTACAAGACATTTTTTAATATGGAACTGGATGCCGCGATGATTGCTACAATACTTGAAGGCGGTGACTTAAGAGCGCCCAAGTGAAACCCAGGTAGCCAACCGCGCCATGCCCAGCGTGCTTTTTCTTGGGTGCTGGTGTTATATTTGTAGCTGTCTGTGGATAAAAACGGTGCAAGGAGTTGGTTATGGGTCGGCTTGTTTTTATCGGTATCGATGACACCGACGTCCTGGACGGTCCGGGCACGGGCAGGGTGGCCAGAGGGCTGGTCCAGTACCTGGAATCACGTGGTTTGGGAAGGCACAAGGGGGTCATCCGCCATCAGCTTCTGGTTGACCCCAGGATCCCCTATACATCTCACAACAGCGCCAAATGCATCCTGTTCCAAACCGCAGAATCAATCGAGAGCCTCCGGCAGCCGTGCGTTAAATACATGGCGGAGAATTTCCAACCCGGGTCCGACCCCGGCCTGTGTATTTGCGAAGACCGTCAGTTTGATGATGAGTTTTACGGTTACGGCGTCCTGGCTCAAACAGATTATATCCCCAAATCGCAGACCATCAGCCTGGCGGAAAAGTGGGATATTTACCTTGAGGCCCTGGGTGGTACGGGGGATGGTATTATCGGGGCGCTGGCAGGGGTTTCTTTAAGCGCCGGCGGCAACGACGGGCGGTATATCCACCTGAGAGGGATCAAGGAGGTGGGGAGGTTATTGATTGTCAGCGAGGTAAAGGAACAGACCGATACCCTTTCCGTGATCGATGAACAGGGGAACATTGTCCCTGACAGCGCTTTGGTTGACAATCTGGGCTGGCTGCGGCCTACTCGCATCGACGGCCAGCCGAAACTGAAAGTCCGGCTGGAAAGTAGCGCTGACGGGAATCCGGTGTGGCAGCCGGTGGAACGTAAGAAAATATGCCATGAAAAGGGCTAGTGTGTCCGCCAGGTCCTACATTTCCCCCAGTTAAGATCATTAGCCACTATGCTGAGATCCGGCGGAGAAAATCAGTCTCGAATGATCGCAATTGGGGGGTTCCGCAAGGGGGAACGAAAAATGGATCGGTCTCAGAAGAAAATGGCGGAGAGGGTGGGATTCGAACCCACGGTCGGGTTGCCCCGACTCACACTTTCCAGGCGTGCCTGATAGGCCACTCCAGCACCTCTCCATGTGAGCCACTCTTCTGGAAGCCTGCCAATGATAATAAAAGTAAGCCAGTTAGTCAAACCGGATGGGCGTACCGGGAGAAAACCTGGCTGTGATACGATTCATTGCATGTCATGCGGAACCTGGAGGCATTGCGACGTTCTTAAAGTTATTCAACTCGTTGACCGAGTCGGTTCATTCTCTCCCATGATCAACCGTTCTTTTCTTGCCTTCGGCCAAGTTTTGACCTGGGATTCCCTTTTTTTCGCGGCCGAGACGTCGGCATGTTTTTCAAAGTATACCAGCGTAACCGGCCCGCGGCCGCGAGTGTACTTGGCGCCCGTACCCCGGTTATGCTGTTCGATGCGTTGATCGAGGCCGGTGGTGACCCCGGAATAGATGGAGCCATCGCGGCATCTGAGTATATAGAAAAACCATTCTTGGTCCAAGATCGACTCGATTTGGGTTTCAAAGGACTATTTGCCAGAGTTCAGATGGCGGAGAGGGCGGGATTCGAACCCGCGCTCCGCATAAACGGAGATCGCTTTTCGAGAGCGACACCATCAGCCACTCGGACACCTCTCCCCGACGGGTATTTTAGCGGAACGGTGGCGGAAAGTGAAACTAACTTTGCGCGGGTGGCTGCGTTATAATTTGCATATGAAGACTTTATTGATCGCCGCTCTTGTTATCGGACTACTAGTACCCGCTACCGGCTGCCAGAGGTTTGAAAGAGAACTGGCGCCCATCGAAGGTGTTTCTATCGAACTGACCGAATCCGGCGATCAATTCCGGGCTCAGGTTGAGATCACTTACGGGTTGCCGAACGGTTGCTACGAACCGGATGAGATCAAGAAAACAGCTATCACCGGCGGTTTCGATATCGCCGTCTGGATCAAGCTGCCCGCGACCGCGGAGGCTTGCAATGAGATTTATCGCCTGGAAACGGCCATTGTGGACCTGGGCAGCGATTTTAAGGCCGGGGAAACCTACACCGCCCGGGTCAACGGTGTCGAGCACCGATTCACCGTATCTGGGGCGACAGGGGATGAAGACCTGATCATCAAGACCGCGCCCATTGTATCGGTGGACGTACGGATAGCCGAGTCGTTCCAGCCCCAGGTATTTATCGATATCAGGGGGCTGCTCACTGACGGGTGTACCGTTCTTAACGATGTCGATATTCAGCGCCAGGGAACTACAATTGACATAACAGTGACCACCCAGCGCCCGAAGGACGCCGTCTGCATCCAGGTGGTCAGTTTCTTCACCCATGCCGTGCCCCTCGGTTCGGATTTCGTTGCCGGGCAGACTTATACACTTCGGGTGAACGGTCAGGCGAGTCAATTCACCGTTGGTTCTTCTGGGGGGTCCTCGGGTGGGGAAGTGCCGCCGGTGACGGATCCGGCGCCCGCACCGGCGCCGATGCCGGGGGTGCCGCCGGATAGATAAAGATAACGAGACAAATCCGAAATCCGAGTATCGAAATCCGAAACAATTTCAAAATACCAAATACCAAAGTTTGAACCCCGAAACCCGCAACTCGCGACTCATGACTTGCACGACTAGCGAAAAAACTTAGAATCTGCTAAAGTTTCCAGCCATATGGAAACTGAGCATTTAATATTTAGTTTGATCCTGACCTTCGGTCTGGTGCTCCTGGCGGCACGCCTTGGTGGGGAGATCGCCGAACGTTATCTGAAGCAGCCGGCGGTGATCGGCGAACTGGCGGCCGGTATTATTATCTCTCCCTTCCTGCTTGGCGGTCTGCTGGGCGACCCGGTGATACTGAATTTCGGTACCATCAGCGGCCACCTGGTCGAAGGTGGACTCGAGATCGAGAATTTCAACCCGTTGCAAGTCGTTTCTGAGATCGCAGTGATCGCTTTACTCTTCGTGGCCGGTATGGAAACCGACGTCCGTTCGTTCGTGAAAAATGCCTTCACCGGTGCCCTGGTAGCCGTCGGCGGCGTTATTGTGCCCTTTATCCTGGGGTATTTTGCGGCCATGTACTTTTTTCCCGACATCGGCGTTGTAGGTTGGCTGTTCACCGGCGCGGTGCTAACCGCTACCAGTATCGGTATCACGGTGCGCATCCTCATGGATATGGGCAAGCTGGGAACCCGGGAGGGGACCATAATCCTGGTCGCCGCGGTTATCGACGATATCATCGGTTTGGTAATTCTTTCGGTGGTTATCTCCATGGCTAAGACCGGCGAATTGTCAGCGGGCAGTGCCCTGGTTACCGGCGCCATCGGCTTCGCCGTCTGGCTGGGCATACTGTTCCTCGGTTACTACGGGCATAAATATATCTCACGCTTTTTACTCCAACCCTTTAAAGAGTCCGGTCTGATGCCGATCACGGCGCTTATCGTGGGTGTGCTGATTTCCTGGGGAGTGACCCTCGTCGGGCTGCATCCGGTGGTCGGCGCTTACGTGGCTGGTCTGATGTTCGCCGCCACCGCGGAACGCGAGGAGATTATTCACCAGACCCGGCCGATTATGCTTTTCCTGGCGCCGTTCTTTTTCGCTTACCTCGGCATGCAGGTGGACCTGGGAGAGATCGCCGTGGTCATCGTACCTGCCGCGGTCATAATCGTCCTGGCAGTATTCGGCAAGATCATCGGTTGTTACCTCCCGGCCAAGCTGATCGGAAAGTGTGACAATCGCGGTGCGCTGATCGTCGGCATGGGCATGGTTCCCCGCGGTGAGGTCGGCCTTATCGTCGCCGGTGCCGGTCTTTTGGTCGGCGCTATCAGCCGGGATATTTTCGGTGTGGCCGTGGCGGTCAGCCTGGTCACCACACTTATCGCCCCTTCGCTGCTCAAGCCGTTCTTTAAAAAGATGGCAGCCACACCCCCGGTTACCCCGCATTTGCCCCATTAATACTGCGTATTCCTTGTCAAGATTACTTTAAATACGCTAAAATGTAATCCTACCCCTTCGCCCCTGTAGCTCAGGCGGATAGAGCACCAGCCTCCGAAGCTGGTTGCGAGCGTTCGAGTCGCTCCAGGGGCACTTTCATTCAGTAAACCGGTCAGGGAGGAGCTACTATCAAAAGCGAACTTACTGAACTCAGGTGGCACGGCCGCGGCGGACAAGGCGCCGTAACCTCAGCCGAACTCGTGGCCCAGGCGGCCATCGCCGAAGGCAAATACGCCCAGGGATTTCCCAGTTTTGGACCCGAACGCCGAGGCGCCCCGGTCATGGCCTTTAATCGAGTCAGCGCCACTAACCCCATCCGCAATCGCGCCGGCATCGCCCAGCCGGATGTTGTGGTGGTGCTGGATCCCAGCCTCGTCGAGATCGGCAACGTTACCGCCGGACTCAAAGGCGGCGGAACCATCATCATCAACACCACCAAAGCCATGGACGCTTTCCCAAAACTCGGTGAAAAATGGCAGGTGGCTATTATCGACGCCAACCGCATCGCCCGCGAGGAACTCGGCGTACCTATCGTCAATACCACCATGCTCGGTGCTTTGATAAAAGCCACCGGCGTGGTCGAGCTCGAATCCATGATCGAACCGCTGAAAGCCCGTTTCGGGCGGATAGCGGAAAAGAACATCAAGGCTATGAGACGCGCTTTCGAAGAGACCCAGGTAAAGGAGCTTGAAGCAATTGGCTAAACCTGAGAACGAACTCACCTGGAAAGATATCGAGACCGGTGCCGCCGTTACCGAGCCGGGCAGCGCTGCCGGTTACCGCACCGGTGACTGGCGCTCCCAGCGGCCGGACTATGATTTTTCCCGCTGCCTTAAGTGCGGCATCTGTTTTGTCTTCTGCCCCGAAGGCTGCATCCGGCAGAACCAACGCGGTTTTTACGAGGCTGACCTTTATTACTGCAAAGGCTGCGGTATCTGCGCCTACGAATGCCCGACCCGGGTGATCAAGATGCGGGATGAGGAGGAGAAATAATGGGTCAACGAGTTGGCATCGAAGTTTCCATTGCCCTGGCCGACGCCGTAAAACTGGCCAATGTCGATGTTATTGCCGCCTACCCCATCACTCCCCAGACCCACATCGTGGAGCACCTAGCTGAACTGGTGGCCGAGGGCGAACTGGACGCGGAGTATATCCCCGTCGAATCTGAACATTCGGCGATGAGCGCCTGCCTTGGTTCATCCGCGGCCGGCGCCCGCACCTTCACCGCCACCGCTGGTCAGG
Organism: Dehalogenimonas sp. THU2; assembly: GCF_039749495.1. Lineage (NCBI taxonomy): Bacteria > Bacillati > Chloroflexota > Dehalococcoidia > Dehalococcoidales > Dehalococcoidaceae > Dehalogenimonas > Dehalogenimonas sp. THU2. Next base: position 98,492 of record NZ_JBDLLU010000005.1, read on the forward strand.
GCCTGGAGCTGATGCATGAAGTGCTGTACGTCGCTTCCGGCATGCGGTTGCCCATGGTTATGGCGGTGGCCAATCGGGCATTGTCTGCCCCTCTTTCCGTCTGGGGCGACCACTCCGACGCCATGGCGGTCAGGGATACCGGCTGGATCCAGATTTTTACCGAGAACGGCCAGGAAGTGGTAGATCAGACCATTTGCGCCTTCAAGATCACCGAACACCACAAGGTGCTCCTCCCGGTGATGGTGCACCTGGACGGATTCAACCTGTCCCACGTTATCGAACCCATCGAGATGCCGGATGAAAAGGACGTCTGTGAGTTCCTGCCGTTCAACCGCAGCCCTCTGACACTTCACCCGTTGCGGCCGGTGGCCATGGGCGACTTCGCACCGCCGGTGGTCTTCACCGAGGCAAAATGGGCCCAGGAACAGGCCATGCTGAACGTCAAAGACACGATATTGGAAATATGGGAGGAATTTGCGCAGAAGTTCGGCCGGAGTTACAAGCCGGTCGAATGCTACAAATGTGAAGGCGCCAAAACCCTGCTGTTCACCATGGGCAGCTTTTCTGAAACCGCCATGACGGCGGTGGACAAGCTCCGCGACGCCGGCGTGAACGTCGGGCTGATCCGTTTGAGGCTGTGGCGTCCGTTCCCGTTCGAGGAGTTCCGCGCCGCGATGAAAGGTGTCGAGACCCTGTTGGTCCTTGATCGTGCCATCTCCTCCGGTGGTCCCGGCGGCCCAGTGGCCTCTGAAATCAAGGCGGCCCTGTATAACGAAGTTGAAAAACCCCGGATCGTCAGTTTCATCGGCGGCCTGGGCGGACGCGATATCACCGTCACTGCTTTTGAGAAGATAATCGTCGACGGCATAGAGCTGGCGGCGTCGGGCAGCGGGCGGGAATACGAGATGGTTGGGGTGAGGGAATAATGCAGAATTTAGGTATATACGCATCCCGTCTGGTCACCAAAGAAGAAAATTTCGTACCTGGCCACCGCGCCTGCATCGGCTGCGGCGAAGCCCTGGCGGTGCGCCTGGCGGCTAAGGCTTTCGGCCACAATACCATCGTGGTCAACGCTACCGGCTGCATGGAGATCGTGGCTTCCCAGTTGCCCTACACCTCATGGAAGTTGCCCTGGATACACACACTGTTTGAGAACTCCGCGGCTGTTGCTTCCGGCGTCGAGGCAGGCCTCCGCGCCCAGATGCGCAAAGGCAAGCTGCCGCAGGAGGACATCAATGTCGTGGCCATCGCCGGTGACGGCGCGACGCTCGATATCGGCCTTCAGGCATTGTCCGGGGCTATGGAACGGGGCCATAATTTCCTCTATCTTTGCTTCGACAACGAAGCCTACATGAACACCGGCATTCAGCGTTCGTCGGCGACGCCTTTCGGCGCCTCCACCACCACCTCACCGGCGGGTAAGGTACATTCAGGCCAGACGTCACAGAAGAAGAACATGCCGGAGATCGCCGTAGCCCATAACATTCCCTATGTGGCCACCGCCTGTCCCAGCTATCCTTTCGACCTGATCGAAAAAGTGAAAAAAGGCCTGGCCACTAAAGGTCCCGCCTACATCCACATCATGTCGGTGTGCCCCACCGGCTGGCGTTGCGATACGGAGATAACCATCAAGCTGGGCCGGCTGGCGGTAGAAACCGGTATCTTTCCGCTGTACGAGGTCGAGAACGGACAGTACAAGATGAGCCTGGTGCCCGAGAAACTGAAACCCATCGACGAATATATGAAACTGCAACGGCGGTTCCGCCACCTGAAACCGGACGCTTTGGCAGGCATCCAGACCCGGGTAGTCGAAGAATACGAGAAATTATTGGAGAAAGCGGTATGACCCTGGAAACTAAATCCCCGGCTGCCGTGGTCAACAACGTTTTAGCCAAATACGAACGGGACGCCAGCATGCTGGTGGGCATCCTGCAGGATATCCAGGTGGAGATGAACTATCTGCCCAAGGAATGCCTGGTCATGGTCAGCGAGGGACTGGACATCCCCCTTACACGGGTATACAGCGTTGCCACGTTCTTCAAGGCTTTCAGTCTTAAACCGCGCGGCCGCCACAGCGTCCAATGCTGTATGGGCACCGCCTGCCATGTCCGGGGCGCCGAAAAGGTGCTGGACAAACTGCAAACGGAGATGTGCCTGTGCGCCGGTGAAACATCCGCGGACATGAAATTTACCTTGGAGACGGTCAACTGCGTCGGCGCTTGCGCTCTGGGACCGGTGGTGGTGGTGGACGGCGAATACGTCGGCCAGGTGACCACAGACAAAGTGAAATCGATACTGGAGAGCTGTAAGTAGTATGGCTGTACAAACGACCAAACAGGGACGGCTCAACTCCGCGGCGGAATTGGAAACGCTGCGGCAGGAAATAAAATCCGCGACGGGGGAAAATCCCCGCCTGATCACCATCTGCTGCGGCACCGGCTGCCTGGCTTACGGCGGCGCCAAACTCGCGCAAGCCTTCAGGGATGAAATAGAGACCCGGGGACTTCAGGACAAAGTTGGAGTCAAGACAACCGGCTGCCACGGTTTCTGCGAGCGCGGCCCCCTGGTGGTCATCCGGCCGGAGAACATCTTGTACCAGCGGGTAAAGCCTGAAGACGTCGGGGATGTCATCAGCGACACCATCGAGCAGGGCAAGGTCGTCGAGCGCCTGCTGTACACACTGCCCGGCACCAAAGAGCGCGTCACTTATGAACATGACGTGCCTTTTTATAAGAAACAGATGCGACTGGTTTTCGGCGCCAACGGCTATATCGATCCGACGCTGATCGAAGATTATATCGGCGTTGGCGGCTACACGGCCATGGTCAAGGCTCTTTTCAGCATGACCCCGGACGAGGTCGTCAGCGAGGTCAAACGCTCCGGGTTGCGCGGGCGCGGCGGCGGCGGCTTCTCCGCAGGGGCCAAGTGGGAGAGCACCCGTGAAGCTCACGGCGGTCTCAAATATCTCATCTGCAACTGCGACGAAGGAGACCCCGGCGCTTTCATGGACAGGTCTTTGATGGAAGGCAACCCCTTCGGCATCCTGGAGGGTATGGTCATCGCCGCTTACGCCATTGGCTGTCACGAGGGCTACATCTATATCCGCCACGAATACCCGGTGGCAGTGAAACACGCCGAGATGGCTATCGCCAAAGCGGAAGCCATGGGACTCCTTGGCGACAACATTCTAGGTTCCGGATTCAGCTTCAAGATCAAGATCAACCGCGGTGGCGGTGCCTTCGTCTGCGGCGAGTCCACCGCCCTCATGGCCTCCGTGGAAGGACGCATCGGCGAACCGCGCGCCAAGTACATTCACACTTCGGAAAAAGGCCTGTGGGACCGGCCGACGGTGCTCAACAATGTGGAAACCCTGGCCAACGTGCCGCTCATCATCAATCGCGGCGCACAGTGGTACAGTTCCATCGGTACCGCCAACAGCAAGGGCACCAAGATCTTCTCATTGGTGGGCAAGGTGAACAACACCGGGCTCATCGAGGTGCCCATGGGCATCACCCTTCGGGAGATCATCTACGATATCGGCGGCGGCATTCTCAAAAACAAGAAATTCAAAGCCGTCCAGACCGGCGGCCCTTCCGGCGGTTGTCTGCCCGCCGAGATGCTAGATCTGGCTGTCGATTTTGACGAACTGTCCCGCGCCGGCTCTATGATGGGTTCAGGCGCCATGATCGTTATGGACGAAGACAACTGCATGGTGGACATCGCCCGCTATTTTGTGTCCTTCCTGGAGGGCGAATCCTGTGGTAAGTGCGTGCCCTGCCGTGAAGGCTTGAAGCGCATGAACCAGATACTCGAACGGATCACCAATGGCAACGGCCGGGACGGCGACATCGAGCTGCTGGAAGATCTTTCGGAGACCCTCACCTGGGGCGCCCTCTGCGGCCTGGGCGGCGGAGCGGCCAATCCGGTCATGTCTACCATCCGCTACTTTCGGGACGAGTACGAGGCGCACATCAAGGAGAAACGCTGCCCTGCCGGCGTCTGCAAGCCGCTCATCACTTACAACATCGTGGAGGCCAACTGCCCCGGCTGCAATCTGTGCATCAAAGCCTGCCCGGTGAACGCCATCACCTCGCCGGGTAAGAAGATGCCGGTGATCCTGGACCAGAGCAAGTGCACCAAGTGCGGCGCCTGTTATGATGTCTGTCGCTTGAACGCCGTGGAGGTTAGATAACAATGGTCAAACTGACGATAAACGGCCGTGAGTTTCAGGCCGAACCCTGTGACACGGTTCTGACGGTGGCGACGCGGGGCGGTATCAACATCCCCACCCTGTGCCATTCTGAATCCATACACGACTACGGCGCCTGCCGGGTATGCCTGGTGGAAGTGGAGCGGCGGGGTCGCAAACGCTTGGTCACTTCCTGCCTGTACCCCGTGGAAGAAGGTCTTAAGGTCACCACCGACTCGGATAAGGTCAAGCGCGTCCGCAGTACCGTCATGGAACTCCTTATAGCCCGCTGCCCTGAATCCATCGACGTCAAAGAAATGGCTAAAAAGCTCGGGGTCACGGAATCCCGGTTCGTAGCGGAAGATGAGAAATCATCTAAGGATAACTGTGTCCTGTGCGGCATGTGCGCACGGGTCTGTTCCGAAGTGGTCGGCGCCAGCGCCATCAGTCTGGTCAACCGTGGCACGGAGCGGGAAGTGGCACTGCCTTTCTACGACGATACCGGCGCCTGTATCGCTTGTGGCTCCTGCGCTTATATCTGCCCCACCGGCGCCATCACCCTGGTGGACACCGCCACCAAACGGATCATAAGCTGGCCCAAGGGCACCGCTGATTTCCCGTTGAAAGCCTGCACCAGCTGCGGTATCCACTTCGCACCGGTGAAACAACTGGAATACATGGCTGCCACCGCCCACCTTTCGCCAAGTGAATTCGAACTATGCCCTGACTGCCGCAAGATGGAGTAACTTCCCACGGTTGGTGCTATAATACCTGGTCCTGGAAGTTAGAATATTTAGAATCAGGAATGATATAACATCGCTCGTGGCCATGGCGAACCGTTCCGAATTTCGGATTTTCATAATTAGCGGGGTGTGGCGCAGTTGGCAGCGCGCAGCGTTTGGGACGCTGAGGCCGGAGGTTCAAATCCTCTCACCCCGACCAAAGATGCATTTACCCTTCGACCGGCAAGATGTGGACATACTTGCGCCCCTGAAAGCCACGGTAAATATCTAAAAGACTCCTATCTTAATTACGGCTCAACTCCATTGCTATCGCCGTTTGACCGAATGCCCGGGGAATATTTGACTTAGAAGCCCGTTCATGACGACAATAGTAAAACGATATAGGAGGTCCCATGAGTTCAAAGGTTGTCACCCTCGATGTTAACGGTAATGATGTTCTCCTATCCTTTTTCGTGCAGACGTTTTTCGATAAGGTGCTGGACGGCATGGTCGGTGCTCTTGAAAGCGCCTGCCAGGTGGAAACCCTGGAGCTAAAGGCCGGCGCAGGAGATACTACACTGACGGTCAACGGCACCTCCATAAGTATGAACGAGTTCGTCCGGACCGCCTTCAGGAACACGACGCGAGGTATGATCTCCAGTCTCAGAGGCATCGACAAGATCGATACTTTCATTATCCGCATCGGCGGCGGCAAATAAGGCCGCTTTTCATGCCTGATGCCGTTATAGTGCTAAAGAGGACAATTATGTTGCGATGACGGTACAGGTTATCCGAAGATTCCTGACAAACGCGGTCTTCTTAACAATACTCCTGATGGCAGTCACGGCCTGCGACCTGCCACCCTCCTCTTCCACCATTTTCACGCCTACCCAACTCAGATACCGCCTGCTGGATGCCTTCCCCGACTTCTTCTGGTGCGACCCGGATTTCTTTCCCATCGGCAGCTCGGAACGGGAATTACAGAATGCCCTCGACCAGTTCGACGGCATCCGAGCCAACGATGATGAGTTCAATGCCATCGTGAAACGCATCGGTCTGGATCACAAGCTCAATTACACCACCGAGGAGCAATTGCTGGTTTATCGGCAGCACAAGCTTCTGACCCGGGCGATAAGTGAATTCCTGTCCTCCGGCGACGGTTTCAGTTTCGTCATCCGCGTCGGACAGGACGGGCAGCAGGGTGAACGCATCCAGGGCAATATCGCCACGGACGGGCGGATCAGGGTGGCCGATCGCGAACCCAGCTTCAATAGCTGCCCCATCTGCCTGGCAAAGGGAACTTTGATCGACACCCCGCAGGGTCCGGTGGCCGTCGAAGACTTGGTAGTAGGTATATTGGTTTGGACACTCGATGAGAGCGGACAGCAGGTGGCGGCACCGGTTATCAAGACATCGAGGACGCCGGAGCCAGCCATGTTCCAATTGCTCTGTATCACCATGGAAGATGGCAGAATCTTGACGGCTTCACCCGGTCACCCGGCGGCGGACGGACGGCTGCTGGCCGTGCTCGATCCCGGAGACACCCTCGACGGTGCGGCCATCGAGTCCATAGAAATCGTCGACTATACCGGCCGTACGTACGACATTCTCCCCGGCGGAGATACCGGGTGGTATTGGGCGGACGGTATTTTGCTGGCCAGCACGCTTGCCGAGAAACCCTAAGCACTAGCTTGACAACCGCTCGTCAGCCTCATACGATTAGCTGCATATGAAACAACTTCGTATCGCGCTCGCTCAGGTCAACCCTACGGTCGGGGATTTCAGGGGCAATGTCCGTCTTATCACCGAAAATATCGAAAAAGCCAGGGCGGCCGGGGCGGATATCATCGCTTTTCCGGAACTGGTCATCACCGGCTACCCGCCGGAAGACTTGTTGTTGAAATCCAGTTTTATCGATGCTAACCTGAAGGCGTTAGATAAGGTCATCGAAGCAACCCGCGAGATCACCGCCGTCGTCGGGTTCGTTGACCGTAAAAGCGGCCTGCGCAATGCCGCAGCCATCATCCACGACGGCAGGCTGTCGGCCGTGTATCACAAGGTATATCTGCCCAATTATGGCGTTTTCGACGAGAAACGTTATTTCCACGCCGGGAATGTTTGCCCGGTCTTTGGTATCGCCGGTGTCGGTGTCGGGTTCAGCGTTTGTGAGGATATCTGGTATGAAGCTGGCCCGGTTACGGTGCAGGCCAGCGCCGGCGCCGAGCTGGTGCTGAATATCAGCGCCTCGCCTTATCATCACGGCAAGCATATGGTGCGGGAACGCATGCTGGGGGCGCGCGCCACGGACAACGTCGCCGCCGTGGCATTTTGCAATATGGTCGGTGGGCAGGATGAATTGGTATTCGACGGCGCATCCGTCATCTTCGATGAACGGGGCAAAATCGTCGCTCGCGCTGGACAGTTCGAGGCAGAACTGCTGATAGCCGATATCGACATCAAAAGCGTATCTCAGGCCCGCCTTCAGGATACACGCTGGCGTAAAGGACAGACCCAACTGGAATGTGATTGCCCCAGTCAACAGATATCCGTTAGTGATGCACGGTTCACCAATTCCCTCCTCCGCCTCGAAACACGAGTCGCCCCTTTACTCGAACCCGAAGCTGAAGTATATGAAGCGCTGGTGACGGGGACCCGGGATTACATACATAAGAACGGTTTTAAAGGCGTCATCATCGGGCTTTCAGGCGGCGTCGATTCTTCCATCGTGGCTGCTGTCGCCGTGGACGCGCTGGGACCGGACGCGGTTCACGGTCTCATCATGCCTTCACGTTTCTCCTCACCACAGAGTGCTGAATACGCGGGTCAACTCGCCGCCAACCTGGGTATCAGGACCTTCACCATCCCTATTGAAAAAGCCTACCAAGCATACCTTGACAGCCTGTCGGACGTTTTCAAGGACGTCAAACCGGACGTGACCGAAGAGAACGTCCAGGCGCGTATCCGCGGTAACCTGCTGATGGCACTTTCCAACAAGTTCGGCTGGCTGGTCATGAACACCGGTAACAAGAGCGAGGTCGCCACCGGCTACACTACCCTTTACGGCGACATGGCCGGCGGCTTTGCCATCATCAAGGACGTGTCTAAGACGCTGGTCTACAAGCTCTGCCGCTACCGGAACACCAAAGCCGGTCGTAAATTGATACCGGAAGAGGTTATCACCCGCGTCCCATCGGCGGAACTGCGGCCGGAACAGAAGGACTCGGACAGCCTTCCTGAATATGACCTGCTCGATCCCATCCTCCTGGCCTATGTCGAAGAGGATAAGGGCGTCGAACAGATCGTCGCCCAGGGCTACGATGAAGCAATAGTCAGGAAGGTGGCAAGGCTTGTCGATTCGTCCGAGTATAAAAGGCGCCAGGCGCCCCCTGGGGTGAAGATATCCCCCAAGGCCTTCGGCCGCGACAGGCGATTGCCGATTACCAGCAAGTTCCGGGATGGAGCATAGCCATCATCAAGAAGGCACTATTACAAAGTGTGGCGGTAGTGGGTGTCGGTGTTGTACTGGTGGTTGTAGCCAGCATGGTTCCATTTCTGTTTTTCCTGGGTGTTGCGGGGATCATAATGATTATCTGGGGCGTGATCAGCTCTTTGAAATGGATGTGGCAGCATGACATCGATGATTCTGCCGCCAAGAACTAGCCACCTATCTGTTTCCGGTTGAAGGAGGAGATATGACACAGTGGCAATCCATGCTCAAAGGTGATTCTCTTTCCTGGCTGCTCGAACCGGACACTGAAAACCCCGCCGTTCGCTATCTGGCCCTCCGCGATATCGTTGGCTTGCCGCAGGATTCCTCCGAACTACTCGAAGCCAAAACGAAGGCTATGACCACGGGTACGATAACGGCTGTGTTGGATAACCAGAGACCAACTGGCTATTGGGTAAAACCCGGCGGCGGTTACGGGCCGAAGTATACAGGCTCGGTGTGGTCGCTCGTGACGCTGGCGCAGATGGGCGCCGACAAGTCTGAGCCGAGGGTGCGGCAGGCGGCAGCGTACCTGTTAGATCATACTGTATCACCGGTCGGTTGGTTCAGCTACAACGGCACCAATTCCGGATTCCTTCATTGTCACGCCGGGTATCTGGGTGCGGCGATGTTTGCCCTGGGTTTTGGAGACGACTTACGGGTGACCGCGGCTATCGATTGGCAAGCCAGAATGATAACTGGTGAGGGCATAGCGGAAGCGGGAAGTGAGGAATCGGCCAGGTATTACCACTATACCACGGGACCGGGATTTATCTGCAGCGCCAACGCTAATAAACCCTGTGCGTGGGGCGCTGTCAAGGCGATGCGGGCTCTTGGAAGCGTACCTGGTGGTCAGCGTACATTGGCGATGGATTCTGCCATAGATCGAGGCCGGCAGTTCTTGTTGAACACCGATCTGACTGTTTGCGACTTTCCTACACGTGATAAAACTAAAGCCAGCGGCAATTGGTTCAAATTCGGCTTCCCACTGCTGTACGTCGCGGATCTGTTGGAGCTTATTGAAGTTTTGACGGTGTTGGGTGGCGGTGGGGACCTCCGGCTGGAAAAAACCTGGAAGCTGGTCCTCGACAAGCAGGATGATCAGGGACGCTGGGCGATGGATTACAGCTACAATGGAAAGCTATGGTCAGGCATCGAAGTTAAAGGTGAACCGAGCAAGTGGGTTACGCTCAGGGTATTACGGGTGTTGAAGAGGGCGTTTCCAAACTAACCGCACTGCCATTTCTTACAATCCGGGCAATCGCCGTCAGGTCGCCAGTTCGACGATAGCGCCGGGTGGACGCCGATTGTTAAGAGCAGGTCCAGCATCAGGCAAGGCGGCAAGCCTACCACGTTCGAGTAACAGCCTTTGATACGGGCGACGGGATTGAATTCTTTATCCTGGATGCCGTAAGCCCCGGCTTTATCCAGCGGGCTGTCGCTGTTGACATAAACCTCGATTTCCTGGTCGGTGTAATGCCGCATAGTGACCTGGCTGGCGAGGTGGTCCGAGACCGTTTCGCCGGTGGCGGCGTCGGTGACGGCTATCGCGGTGATGACGCGGTGGGACTTGCCGCGGAGTTTCTTCAGCATGTCGGTTGCCGCTTCCGGCGATCCTGGTTTGCCCAATATTTCGTCACCCATGACCACGATGGTGTCGGCGGCAATGACAGTGCCGCTTTCGCAGTTTACCGCCACTGCCGCCGCCTTGGCGCGAGCATGAGCGACAGCTTGTTCCTCCGGTGACAGACCTTCGGTCGGTGTTTCGGGGACGTTGGACGCCACGGTCTCGAACTTCAACCCCATGGCGGTGAGTATTTCGCTGCGGCGGGGTGAGGCGGAGGCCAGAATGAGATTTTGACGATTCAGAAAAGCTTGTTCTTTTTCGGGGGTCGATCTCAATGTGGCCACTGTCTCTACATGGTAGGTCTGCGGAAAAAGGTCTACCGGTGTGATGTCCTCTATCTCGTAAGGACCGTGGGTCAATACCCGCAGATCGCGGGCCAAGGCTTCGGGATTGCAGGAAACATAAACTAGACGTTTCGGCGGATAAAAATTCAGGGTTTTCAGCGCAGCCGGATGGCAACCGGTGCGTGAAGGGTCGATTATTATGGCGTCGGCCAGCCTGCCCAGGTGAGGCAGCACCGATTCCGTCTTTGCTTCGAGTAGTTCGACGTTGTGGAGGCCGCGGACGTTCTCCCGGGCGTCTTTTATCGCCGCGCCGGATTCTTCGATGGCGATGGCCTTTTTGACGTACGGCGCCAGCAGAACGGCAAAGGTCCCGACACCGGCGTAAGCGTCGATAAGGGTCTCACCGCCCGTTAGGCTCAACCGGTTCCGGATGAGATCGGCCAGGCGTTCGGCTTGGGATGTGTTCACCTGGAAAAAAGCCGGTGAAGACACCCGGAACCGGTGTCCGGAAAGGATCTCGTGGTAATAGGTTTGCCCGGTGATGACGGTGACATCCGGGTTTTTCAGCTTGGGTTGGATGAGGTAGGAATCGGTGTTTACCCCATAGCGGATGGAGAACTGGGTCGTCTCGGCGCAGCGGCCTTCCAAAGCGGCCATGAGGCTATTTACGCCCTCGGCCATGATGGGGCATTGGTCCACGGGAACGAAACGTCGTGTGACGCGGTTGATGAAGCCGAACCGGTTCATGCGGCGGCGCACCGTGAGACGCGCGTGATTGCGGTAACCGAATTCAACCGGCGAGGATAAAGCCGGCTGAATAACCGTATCGATGTCTTTAGCCCTGAGCGCCCGTTCGACTAGTGCGTGTTTGAGTTCAAGCTGGTGCCGGTAGTCTATATGCTGCCATTGGCAGCCGGAGCATTCGCCGAAATGTTGGCAGACCGGGGAGCGGCGGTGAGGAGAAGGTTCGATGACGCTCTCGACGACAGCATCAATGCCGTCGTCATTGCTTCGGATGACCCGCGCCGTCACCGTCTCGCCGGGGATACCGCCGAAAACGTTGACCCTTTTGTCGTCGTACTCGCCAATGACGTCACCGAACTCGCCGAAGCCTGTAATCCGTACGGTGATGATCTCGAACGACTCATTCATCGGCTGGCAAAATCCTGCTATTCGGCTCGTCTGCGGTCGTGGGCGGAAAGCAGCTTCTTGCGCAGCCGGATGTTCTTGGGGGTTACTTCCACCAACTCATCGTCCTCGATGAAATCGAGGGATTCTTCGAGCGATAGTTTCATAGGAGTGGTCAGCTTGACGGAAATATCGGAAGTCGAAGACCGGATGTTGGTCATCTTCTTTTCTTTTGTAACGTTGACCGCCAGGTCGGAGCCGCGGGCGTGTAATCCGACGATCATACCTTCATAAACTTCAGTCATCGGTTCGGTGAAAAGTATGCCGCGTTCCTGGGCATTGTTCAGGCCATAGGTGACCGCGGTTCCAGCCTGGGAAGCGATCAGCACGCCGCTGCGGGTACTGCCGACCTCGCCCTGCCATGGTTCGTAATCCAGGAAGAGAGTGTTCATCACGCCGCGGCCGCGAGTGGAAGTTAAAAAGCTGCTCCTGAAGCCGATAAGACCCCGGGTGGGTATGTGATATTCCATGCGTACGTTGCCCAATCCGTCATGATGCAGGTTGGTCATACGGCCTTTGCGCTTGGCCAGCATCTCGGTCAGTTCCCCGATGCATTCTTCGGCGGTATCGATGGTAAGGGCTTCCATTGGTTCCATAACCTTGCCGTCGACGGTTTTGGTAATAGCCTCCGGCTTGGAAAGCTCCAACTCGTAGCCCTCGCGCCTCAGGGTCTCGATCAAAATGGACAGGTGCAGTTCGCCGCGGCCGGACACCATCAGGACGTCGGGTGAATCGGTATCTTCTACACGCAGGCTGATATTTGTTTCCAGTTCGCGGTAAAGGCGTGATCGAAGCTGGCGGGAGGTGCAGTACTTGCCCTCACGGCCGCCGAACGGCGAGGTATTTACGCCGAAGGTCATCTTAACCGTGGGTTCGCCGATGACGATTCCGGGCAGGGCTTCGGGGCGTTCCGGATTAGCCACGGTGTCGCCGATGTTGACTTCTTCCAGTCCGGTGATGGCAACGATGTCCCCGGCCTCGGCCAGGTTGGTTTCCACGCGGGCCAGTCCCATATGGGTGAAGACCTCATTGACCTGATAACGCCGAGTCTCGCCATTCTTGTCAATGACCACTACCGGGTCCCTGGGGGCTATGGTGCCGCGGTGGATACGACCGATGGCTATACGGCCTTTATGGGTGGAATAATCCAGGTTGGAGATGAGCATCTGCAGCGGGCCTTCGTCGATCTCCGGCGGCGGTATGTTCTTTAAAATGCATTCGAAGAGCGGCACCAGGTCCTTACCTTCCGCTTCCGGATCGGTCACAGCGAAACCGCCGCGGGAACTGGAGTAGATCACCGGGAAATCAAGCTGTGCATCCTCCGTCGCCAGTTCTAGGAACAGGTCCTGCGTCATGGACAGGACTTCCTTGATACGGCGCGTCGGCCGGTCCATCTTGGTGATGACGACGATGGGCTTCAGCTTCTTTTCCATCGCCTGCTTCAGCACGAAGCGAGTCTGCGGCATCGGGCCGTCGACGGAATCGACCAGAAGAAGGCAGCCTTCTGCCATATTGAGTACCCGTTCCACTTCACCGGAGAAGTCGGCGTGACCGGGAGTATCGATGATATTGATCTTATGGCCGCGATATTCCACCGCGGTGTTCTTGGCCAGGATGGTGATGCCCTTTTCACGCTCCAGTGCGTTGCGGTCGAGGATCAACTCACCCATCTCCTGGTTTTCACGGAAAACATGGCTTTGTTTTAACAGTACGTCCACCAGGCTGGTCTTGCCATGGTCGACGTGGGCGATAATGGCGATATTACGAATGTCATCACGAAACTTGGGCACAATAGTCTCCTTAAAAAAGCGCGGTCGATTAATCGGGGGAATACAACAAAACGACGCCTGAATTAGGCGTCTGGTCGGAAGCGGCGTCGCCGCCGCAACGAAGTGATAAACCGAGGCATATACATCTACATAATATTGTATCTTTTATAACGGAAATTAGCAATATTCCCGGATTCAGACCGGTTCCTGAGCCGGAGCGGGCTCTTCCGGGAACCGTCGCGTTCTTTCATGGCTTGATTGTAACGCCATCTCCGCGTGCCACCAAATTTGTGCCTTGACTCAGCGATAATCGACAGCTACACTTCTTCGGAAATCGGAGAAAAACTCATGAAAAACAATTCAGTACTTGCCGTCGAGGCATCGGGTCTGGTCAAGATGTTCGGTAAAACAAAAGCCGTCGATGGTGTCGACCTGGCCGTGGCGGCTGGGGGTGTCTACGGATTCCTGGGGCCGAACGGTGCCGGCAAGACCACTACCATCCGCATGCTCGCTACGCTGCTGCGGCCAGACGCCGGCGTCGCCAGGGTCTTCGGGCATGACGTGGTTAAAGAGGCCGATGAGGTGCGGCGGCGAGTCAGCCTGACCGGGCAGTTCGCTTCTGTCGACGAAGATCTTACCGGCCACGAAAACCTGGTTCTGCTGGCGCGGCTGCAGGGCTACGGATGGCCTCAGGCAAAAGCGAGGGCGGCCGACCTGCTGGGGGCTTTCGGATTGGCCGAAGCCGCCGGGCGCCAGGTCAAGACTTACTCCGGAGGCATGCGCCGCCGAATCGATATCGCAGCCAGCATCGTGGTCACACCCGATTTGTTATTTCTCGACGAGCCCACCACCGGACTGGACCCGCGCAACCGTAACCAAGTCTGGGACATCATCCGGTCGCTGGTCGGATACGGCAGCACTATTTTCCTGACGACCCAGTATTTGGACGAGGCTGACGAATTGGCCGACCGCATTGCCGTCATCGATAACGGCAAGATCATCGCGGAGGGCACCAGCGGACAGCTTAAAGCCGCGGTGGGCTCCGGGGCAGTGCATATCCGCCTGCATACTCCCGAGAGCCGGCCGGAGGCCGAACGAATCCTGTCGCTGAGCTTGGGCCTCCCGGTCCACCTGGAGTCGGACCCGGCAGAATTGTCGGTGCGACTACTCGCGGCGGAACACGCGACGGGCGCGCTTTACGAACTGTCCCGGGCTGGAATAGGGGTCAGTAGTTTTTCCTACGGACAACCCAGTCTGGATGAGGTATTTCTCACACTCACCGGCCACTCCGCCGATGTCATTCATAACGAGGTGCCTGCGCAATGATTACTGAACAACCTATCGCTCCGGAGAGCCTTCATTTGGTCCTGTCTGCCCGGGAACGGCCGTCGCGGTTGTCCCCGCTTTCTACCGCTTTGACCTTCGGCTGGCGGGCGCTACTGAAGATCAAGCACGTCCCCGAGCAGTTATTCGATGTGACCGCCTCCCCGATAATTTTCCTATTGATGTTTACCTACCTTTTTGGCGGCGCTTTAGCCGGATCAACCGGGGAGTATCTGCAATTCGTTTTACCGGGTATCCTGGTGATGACGGTGACCATGATTACCATTTACACCGGGTTGGGTATCAACAACGACATCAAAAAGGGTGTTTTCGACCGGTTCCGCTCGTTGCCGATCTGGCGGCCGGCGGTGGTCATCGGGCCGCTGCTGGCTGATACCGGCCGGTACACCATGGCTTCAGCGGTTATGATACTGCTGGGAGTTATACTTGGCTACCGGCCTGAGGCGGGGGTGTTCGGTGTGCTGCTGGCGGTGGCTCTGCTTCTGGTCTTTTCCTTCAGCCTGTCATGGATCTGGATCGCCCTCGGCCTCAAGATGCGGACTCCGGAGTCGCTGATGGGGGTGAGCATGATGATACTGTTCCCGCTGACCTTCGCCAGCAATGTCTTTGTTTCGCCCCAAACCATGCCCGGCTGGCTGGAGGCGTTCGTCAACGTGAATCCCATAACTCACCTGGTGACGGCGGTACGCGGTCTGATGTCAGGCGCAGCGGATGCCGAAGAGATCGTGATCGTTCTTCTGGTCAGCGTGGCGTTGTTTGGTGTCTTCAGCCCGCTGGCAATGCGTCTTTATAAAAATAAGCAGTGATCCAGGGTTTTGATATCAGTATTCAGCTCTGTTTTTTACGGGGATTCTTCGGATACAACTGATCGTAGTATTCCGGGTAGAGTTTTTTAGTGCAATCTGGACAAATGCTGTGTGTAAAATCGGCGTCGGTGTGCTCGGCGACATACGTTTCCACGGATTTCCAAAACCCCTTATCATCCCGGATTTGTTTGCAGTTGGCGCAGATCGGAATGAGGCCTTTCAACACCCTGACGTTATCCAGGGCTTCCTGAAGCTTGCGGGCCAATTCCCGGCGGTCCGCTTCCAGTCCGGCTTTGTATAATGCGATCTCCACCGCGGCCCGAAGGTCGTTCTCGTTGAATGGCTTGGTCAGGTAACCCAGTGGTTCCGCCTTTTTCGCCTGTTCCAGGGTCGCCGGATCGGCGTAAGCGGTCAGATAGACCACCGGCACCGAGAACCGGTGGTTGAGTTCTATCGCCGTGGCGATACCGGAGTGTGGTCCTTTCAACACGATATCCATCAACGCCAGATCCGGCGTGAATTGCTCGGCGATTTTAAGAGCATCGTCGCCGTTGGCGGCAATGCCGACTACCTCGTAGCCAAGGTCCTCCAGGCTGGCCTTGATATCCTGAGCCGTAATGGCTTCATCTTCCACCACCATTATTTTAGCCTTCGTCATCGCTAATCCTCGTTAAATATAATTTGGAAGTCTGAGCCACGATCGGTTTTGACCGTTAATTTACCGGATAACTGGTGTTCAGCCAAAGCCCTGACCAATCTCATGCCCAGCGATCGATCATTTTGCGGATCGAAACCCGACGGCAGACCGACCCCGTTATCCTTAACAGATAAGATGTACCGCCCATTGTCTGGTTGTAAAGAAACCCGGATAGAGCCGCGTTGACCGTCGGGGAAAGCGTACTTTAAGGCGTTAGTCACCAGTTCGTTGATAATGAGCCCCAAGGGAATGGCGGTATCCAGGTTGAAGACCACATCGGCGACATCTATCTCAGCATGTACCGTCCCTGGGGACAGTGAGTAGGCGTGCAACAGGTTATTGACCAGTTCCTTGGCGTATTCCTTGATGCTGATACGCGCCAGATCGGCTGATTGATAGAGCTTGTTGTAGACTAAAGACATGCTCTTGATGCGATCCTGGCTTTCTTTGAGCATTTGCTTGGTCTGTTCGTCAGTTACGAACTGAGCTTGCATTTTAAGCAGGCTGGAGATGACCTGCATGTTGTTTTTGACCCGATGGTGAATCTCCTTGAGCAACAGTTCCTTTTCAGCTAACGCCGCTTTGATCCTTTCCTGCGCTTTTTTACTCTCGGTGATGTCGCGGGCGATGGTGGAAAATCCTGTGACGCGGCCGGCGATATCCTTGACCGGCGAAATGGTAACTGCGACATCGATAATGGCTCCGTCCTTGCGGCGGCGGGCCGTTTCCCAATGATCAGCCTGTCCGAATTCACGGATTTGCTTGAGAATTCCGGGAGTGTCGTTATCGGTACCGGGGGGGATAAGCGGCGTGTTGGATTGCCCGATCATTTCCTCGGCAGTGTATCCCAGCATTTTTTCGGCCGCTTTGTTCCAACTGGTGATGATGCCGTTGATATCCCGGCCGATCAGGGCGTCGGCGGAGAATTCCACGATTGCCGCCAATTGAGATTTGGTTTCCCAGGTGCGGTTGCGCTCGGTGACATCTGTGAAGATGGTGGCGAATCCATTTTCGCCCCAGGGCGCTATCGAGATATCGAAATCCCTGTCCAAGGGTGTGAAATGCACCTGAATATGATCCGGCCGGCCGGTGAGAGCCACTCCAGCATACTCTTCAAGGTAGGGGGGTTTGGCGACGCCATAAGCTTCGGTGGCCAGTTTACCGATAACTTGGGCCTTTTTGAGACCGAGTATTTCTTCAAATTTCGGATTGACATCGATTATCCGGTAATTCACCGCCTGGCCGCGTTTATCCATCACCAACTGGTGTAGAGCGACACCCTCGGTCATGCTGTTAAAAAGCGAACGCAACCTGGATTCATTTTCCTGGAGAGCGATTTCCGTCTTTTTACGCTCACTGATATCCTTGATGACATGTACCGTACCGACACATTGCCCGTCCCTGACGATCGGTGAAGTGGTGACTTCTATGAATTTGCCTAGCGCCGGCTCCATGAATTCGGCGGCGGCCTGACGGCAACTCCGAAGAGTGCAGTCGTGGGGACAGCCTGATGTTGCATTTTCGGTACCATGCACGAGCTCGAAACAATGCCGACCCTTGATGTTATCGATGGGTACCTCGACCAGATCGGCAAACGCCTGGTTGACCCGCACGATATGGTGTTCGGCGTCGATGATGCTGATCGCATCCTTGATGGAGTCGAACGTATTTTCCCAGTCATCGGCGGCGCTTCTTAGCTTTTCCTCCAGGCGCTTGCGTTCGGTCACCACATCGAAAACGGCAACAAAGTAACCTGTTTCCGGGCTGTAAACAGAAATATTGAACCACATATCCAGGGCTTCCACGTAATTCTCAAATGCTTCGGGGTTACCGGTCACGGCCACGCGTCCGTATATCTCAAGCAATTCCGGGTTCGACTCGGCGATACCCGGAATGACTTCGGTGACCTTTTTCCCGACTACATCTTTCAGCCCCGTCAATTCATAAAAGGCATGATTGACATTCAGGTAGACAAAATCGGCAGGCACCTCGTCATGAAAAATCATGCAGCAATAGGCCAAACCGTTCAGCATGTTCTCGAACAGAGTCCGGTACAGCATTTCACTGTGGTGGAGCGCCTGCTCCGCTCGCTTGCGGTCGGTAACGTTACGGAGGAAAACCACCCTCCCGTTGGCTTTCCCCCCGCCGTCCATGAGCTGGGTGACGTCGGCTTCCAGGTCGGTTCCATTTTGAGTGATCAGGCAGAATCCGGAAGGTGATTCGTCGATAGTCCCGATGTTAGAAATCCATGGGGCCGACGTGGCGAGTGTTTCCAAAGGACGGCTGATGATTTCTCCGCTGTTTATCCCAAGCATTTCTCTGGCAGCACGGTTCATGTCGATGATGCGGTTACGGCGGTCCAGCACTAACATCCCATCAGGGATGGTATCGATTATCACATTACGGGCAACTGGAAGTATGTCGAGGAGTTGCCAGTGGAATATGGCAAAAAGGAACAAGATACCGGAAAAAGAAAAGGCAACCCTTGTCAGGTCATAGCCGGGAAACGGGTTATTTCCGGATACATAGATGAAACCGGATAGCCACGGCGCCGCAACCCCGGCCAGCATCAGCACCGTTCGGGGCAGATACTCCTGGTGCGTCTGGAGGGCGTGACGGACCAGCAGTATGCCGCCCGCCAGAATGCACAGGCTGGTATAGCCGATGTTGGACAGCCAGAACCAGATTCCGTGCCCATATATGATGAGGTTGGAACCTGCCGGCCCCGAGCTGAAGGAATTCCAGATTAAGCCGTGCTGCTCGTTGGTGGCGGCCAGAATAAGGGTTACAGCCGGAATGAAGAAAGCCGCGCTTATGGTGCGCCGGTTGAGCCATTTTACTAACCCGGTGTAATCGGCTGCGAATAGGAGGAATAAAACGGGTACGCTAACGCCGCCGATGTATTCCAGCTTTGAGAATAAAATTTTGGTTTCCTGCGCAGGGGCTGAAACTTCCAGCATTCCGAAGAAGGTCCACACGCTTGCGGCGGCCATCAATAAGGCCAACGCCAGGCCACCCGTCGATTTCCGTCGCTGCCAGGAGACTGCGGCCACGATTGTGGCGATGGTGAACGATACCGCGTAAACGGCGGTATAAGATGTCAGAATGAAGGCAGGTGTTTCCGGCATGGATCAGGCGGCCCTGACTGTGACGGTGTTGGGAAAACGATACGGTATGTTACCAGATAACCGGCAGGTACGGAATCGCGGGTATGTTGAATATCTGTTCATTTTTGTTTAACCATGGTATCACGTTCCCCGGTATTGTCAAGATAGTGCGGCCTGCTCCGGTACGGATGATCATTTCAGCCGCAGCACCGTCGCCCCGTCGCCGCCCTGTTCCCGGGGAGCTGAGGCGAAAGAGCGCACAAGGGGATGCCTGCCCGCCTGCTCCCGCACGATAGCGCGGACTGCGCCGGTGCCGAAACCATGGATGATCCGCACTTCAGGAAGATTGGCCGTAGCCGCGTCGTTCAGGTATTCATCGAGCAACGACTCGATGTCGTCGGCGCGTTTACCCCGGAGGTCCAGTTCCAAACCTACGCTTTTTCCGGAGGAAATTACCCGCACCGCGGCCTGGGGCGTCCTTGCCGGTTCACCGGACAACTTTGTAAGTCCGTCCCGCCTCAATTTGAAGTGCAGCGGTCCGGCGGCGACCCCGACCTGGTCTGATTTTTCGTTTACGGCGATGACAGTGGCTTCGATTTCAGCTGCCTTCAACCAGACGCGATCACCGGTTCCGATGGTGGCGTCCTCGACGGCGGCGATACCCGCTTCAGACCGCCAGATACCCTGTTTCAATCTCCCCCGCACCAGCCCGGAAACCTCCCGGGCGTTGGTCACGGCGGCCTGTGAACGTTCGCGCTCGAGGGCAGTCCTGGCCTGCCGCAACTCTTTTTCGAGCACGGCTGCTTCTTCTATTATGGCGTCGCGGGCCGCCCGTAATATGGATTGCTTCTCTTCTTTTAATCTGGTGAGTTCGACGGCCAGGCTTTTATTCTGTCTTTGCAGCGTGTCTTTCTCACACGCCAGCAGCTTTTGGAGGTCTTCCACCCGCCGTTTCTCCGCCTGTAGTTCGGTCAGCAATTCTTCGAGTTGCCGCGCTCCCTCGGCCAGCAAATGGCGGGAAGTTTCGATGACGCTGCCTGGCAAGCCGAATCTGGCGGCGGTGGCGATGGCGTTTGATCCGCCGGGCATACCCAGCGTCAGGTGGTAGGTAGGATTCAATGTTTCTGGGTCGAAGTCGAAAGATGCGTTTTCAAGTCCCGGCGTGACATGAGCGAAGACTTTCAGGTCAGTATAGTGCGAGGTGGCCGCCGCCAGCACCCCGGATGATTTCAAATGCGTCAGGATAGCCCGCGCCAGGGCGGAGCCTTCCTGGGGGTCGGTGCTGGCGCCGAGTTCATCGAGGAGTACCAGGCTGCTGCTACTTACATTATTGAGGATACGGGCGATATTACTCATATGGCCGCTGAAGGTCGACAGGGCTTCCTGGACGCTCTGTTCATCGCCGATGTCGGCAAAAACGCTCTTGAAAACCGGTAATCTGGTGTTTTCACCCGCCGGTATAGGTAAACCGGCCTGGGTCATCAGGGACAGCAGGCCGATAGTTTTTAAAGCGACGGTTTTACCGCCGGTGTTGGGCCCGGTGATGACCATGATGGAAAAATCCCGACCCAATTCGACCGACAGCGGTACCGCCGTCCCGCCCAGCAGCGGGTGGCGGGCGGTATCGAGGCGGACCACCGCCGGTTCACTCGCCGACGGTTTGAAGATGGCCGCCTCGCGTGACCGGGTGCGAATGGCGTAATGCCCTTTGGCCAGCGCCAGATCGATATGGGCTGCGGCGTCCAAGCTGGTCTCTATACCGTCTGAAACGGCGCCGACCAGCGCGGATAATTCGGTCAGGATGCGCTCTATCTCCCGCGCTTCCTCGATCTCCAGTTCCTTGAACTCATTACCCAGTTCCAGAGCGGCGAATGGTTCGACAAAGACGGTGGCCCCGGTGTTGGAGACGTCATGGATTATGCCCTTGATCTCGCCCTTGTGTTCCGCTTTTACTGCGATGGAGAACCGGCCCTCTCTTTCGGTGATGATGGGTTCCTGGATATAACGCCGGGTGGCGTCTGAGTTGATGAAGCTCTGCAGTTTTTCCCCGACCTCGGCTCGCTTGGCCCGCAGTCGGTGGCGGAGGCTCGACAGTTTGTCGGAGGCATTGGGCAGCAAGTCTCCCTCCGGCGATATCGCCCGGTCCAGACCCTTCTCCAGGTGGGAGAAATCACCGATCTCGGTGGCGATGCCTTGAAGACGGGGCGTCTCTTCGGTTATTTCACGGAACTTGAATTTCAGGCGCCTGAGTATAGCTAGGGAACTACGGATCTCCGAGAGTATCTTAGGTTCCAGTACCCGCCCGAGGGACGCGTAACGTGTTTCCTCAGAGATATCGGTTAGTCCGTAAACGGAGAAACCCGGTTCCAGTTCCAACACCTTCCGTGCCTCGGCGGATTCCTCCAAACGGGCTTTGATGAAATCGATATCGGTCGAAGGCTCAAGTGACAGCGCCAGTGAACGGGAGCCGGAAAAGGCGCAATGACCGGCGATGATATCGCGGACGCGAGGGAATTCCAGGAGGTCCAGATCTTTTTCAAACATGCTTTTTATTGTATCACCATTGATAATTTACATAAAGATATTTTGAGCGACTACGTAATATTGACTTACATAGTACCAACGGGAGAATACCAGCAGCAAACAGAGGTGAAAGACTTTATTAGTTAACGGGCAACATAACTCCCATTGTGTAATCTAACTATCAACGTGAGGGTCGCGAAGTCAGAGTGACAGGTATGCGTAGTTAGCGTATTGTAATTGTGCGAGACCGATATAAAATAATTGGTAATGGAAGAAACACGGATTGAGCGGAAAAAACGCTAATTGTAGACAGATAATGGCGACCCCGATGGGATTCGAACCCACGATCTCCACCGTGACAGGGTGGCATGTTAGACCGCTACACCACGGGGCCGCGCGAAGAAGAAGTGTACCTTAGTCGGCTGGGGACTGTCAAACGGAATCCCGTACGACCGTATATTGTTTGCCATTTACCCTTGTGCTATAATGCTTCGGTATTTTTGATAACAGGCATTATGCGGGAGGACACTACCATCGCTGTCAAAGAAAAAAAGAATCAGGCCATGGCCGAACTGCTGCGCACCCGCACCGAACCGGTCCGCAGCTATGAACTGGTCATCATCTATCGCCCGGAACTGACCCCGGAAAAGGTCGACGCCGGAATTGCCCATGTCACCGGATTGGTGACCGGCAGCGGCGGAACCATTGGCGCGGTCGATATGTGGGGTAAGCGCAAGTTAGCCTATCCTATAAAACATCAGGCCGAAGGCATTTATGTGCTTCTGAAATTTACCGCCGTTTCATCGTTGCTCAAGAAGATCAACGGCGATCTGCGCATTTCGGAAGATGTGCTCAGGCATATGGCTGTCGCGCCGGAGGCTTAAGGTCTCCGAATATTATTAGGAGTAATCCATGGTCAGTCTGAACAAGGTGATGATCATCGGCAACGTTGGTGGTGACCCGGAAATGCGGTTTACCCCCAGCGGTCATCCGGTTACTTCTTTCAGTGTAGCCACTAACTGGCTCACCAACACTCCCGAGGGAGAAAGAAAAAAGGAAACCGAGTGGTTCAATGTGACCGCCTGGGATAAGCTGGCCGAACAGTGTAATCAGATTTTGAGCAAGGGCCGGTTGGTATATGTCGAAGGCCGGCTGCGGACCCGTAGTTGGGATGGGCAGGACGGTCAGAAGCATTACCGTACCGAGGTCGTCGCCAATCGGGTTACCTCACTTGATCGGGCGCCTTCGGCCGCCGGTGAAGCTGGCGGCGGTGATGCCGGCGGGGATATCAACCCGGAAGACATCCCCTTTTAAATTAGTCGAACGAACTCAATATAAGCAGGAGATTATAACTTGGTAGTTGCAAGAAGTTTCGGAGCCAGACCGCAGGGAGCGCGCCCCGCCGGACGTTTCGGTGGACGCGGACGTTTTCAGGCGAGGCGTAAAGTATGCGCCTTTTGCGCTGACAGGAACATTGTCATCGATTATAAAGATACCGCCAGGCTCAGCCGCTTTATCTCCGAGCGGGGTAAGATCAATCCCCGCCGCCGAAGCGGCACCTGTGCCCGTCACCAGCGGGCGCTGGCAACGGCTATCAAACAGGCCCGCACCATCGCCCTGTTGCCGTTCGTACCGGAACATATCCGGCAGGCAGGTACCTTCTGGACGATGAGTCCCGCCGCTCCCAAGGCGCCGGAATCCGTCGCTGAGGCCAAGGCTGCCACGGTTCCTGTTGAAAGCAAGATCGAAGCCGCGCCGGAAGTTGTGGCTGAATCCGTTGCGGACACCGTTGAGACGGCGCCGCAGAGCTAATTTATTTTTTAGATATTCGAAAGAGGAATTATCGTGCCCAAAAGGACATATCAGCCTAAAAAAATTCCCCGGAAGAGGGAACATGGTTTTCTGGCCCGCATGGCCACCCGTGGCGGTCGCGATGTGCTGAAAGCACGGCGTGCCAAAGGGCGTAAGCGTCTTACTGTTGTCTAATGAGGTAGTCCCTCCGAAACCTTGATTACGGAGGGTGCATGGAAAAAGAAAAGCGATTGCGGCGGCGAGAAGATTTCCGGCGGGTGCTGGACTCAGGTAGGGGTTTTGCCGATCGGTATATGGTTATAAAAAACACCCCAGGACCCGTGGAAAAAAGCCGTATCGGGATCGTTACCAGTAAAAAAGTCGGCGGCGCCGTTGAACGTAATATTGTCAGGCGGCGTCTCAGAGAAATATTAAGGCATATAGATCTTCAACCTGGACGGGATTTGGTTGTCATCGCCCGCCAGGCCGCCAGTACCGCAACATTCAATGAACTTAGTGCAAGCGTTCGGAAACTGCTAGGGCGCACTGGACTGTTAAGTACCGAAGATGAAAAAAGCGGCTCTCTGGTTAATTGAATTATATCAGAACTCCATTTCCCGGGTACTGCCCCCTTCATGCAGGTTCCAACCTACATGCTCTCACTATACTCATGAGGCGATTATCAGGTTCGGAATACTGAAAGGTGTTTGGCTGGGCGTAAAGCGATTGGCGCGGTGCCATCCCTTGAATAAAGGCGGCTATGATCCGGTGCCGGATAGGAATTAAGGAGACTGGTTTGCGTATCCTAAAGAAGATAGTTGTAATGACCGGACTGCTGGGGTTGCTGGTCGTTGTGGCCAGTGGTTGCCTTGGCGGCGGTACCCGCAATGTCGGTTGGAGCGGCGTCACCGTATCAGGGGACGCCCTGTATTTCAATTCGCTTAACGGCACTCTGATCTCACTCAATGCCGAAGGAGGCACGCCTCGCTGGCAGGCGCCTCTGGAAAAAGCACTGGGCGCGTACGCATCTCCTCTGGTGGTCGATGACACACTATACATAGCGGCATTTGGCGGGCAGGTGTTCGCTCGCAATGCCGCGGGTGGCACCGAAAAATGGACTTATCCTACCGGCGGACAATTACCCGAAGCAATCGTCGGCGGGCTTGCCTACGATGACGGCCGGCTATTCTACGGCAGTACCGATGGTAATGTTTATGCGCTCGATGCCGCTACGGGGCAAGAGATTTGGGAGTTCTCCACCGGCGACAAGATCTGGGCAACCCCCGTTATCGATGATGGGGTCTTGTACATAGGGTCGTTTGACAAGAGTTTCTACGCCATATCGACAGATACCGGGAGCGAACTCTGGAGTTTCGAAGCTGGCGGGGTATTCACCGCGACAGCTCTTATTTATGATGGCACTGTCATTGTGGGGTCTCTGGATCGTAACCTGTACTCGCTGGATAAACAAACCGGCACAATGCGCTGGCAGTTCGCGGCCGACCGCTGGTTCTGGGCGACTCCGGTTCTGATCGACGACACGATTTACGCTCCCAACACCGATAGCCGGGTATATGCTATCAATGCCGACAATGGAACTCTCTCGACGACCTATGAAATGTCGGCGCCTGTTTCTTCCTCGCCCGTTGTGGTGAACGGCAACATTGTTGTGGCTGCCCAGGACGGGATTGTAAGCACTATCGACCCGTCCTCAGGGCAAATCACCCAGTTGGCGGATCTGGATGTCACCGTCCGGGCGCCTTTGACCGCCAGTGTTGACGTGATTTACGTCCATTCCCAAACAAATGAAGCTGTTTACGCTTTGAATGCAACCACCGGCACCCAATTGTGGTTCTACAGGGCTCAGTAAAGAGGTATTTGAGTGGATATAGGTTCGATCTGGGATATTATCATCCTCAACCCGTTGATCAACGGGATGGTCTGGCTTTCCAGTATTCTGTTTCACAGCTTCGGATTGACCGTAATCGTACTGACCGCAGTTATCTTCGCGATAATGTATCCGCTGACCATCAAGCAGATGCGGGCAGCTCAGGCGATGCAGGAATTGCAGCCCAAAATCCAGGCTTTGCAGAAAAAATACGCAAAAGATCGGCAGCGCCTGGCCCAGGAACAGATGGCCTTGATGAAAGAATCCGGCGCCAGCGCTTCAGGTTGCCTGGTACCGATGGTGATCCAGATGCCCGTCTGGATCGCTCTTTATCAATCCATCATCCGCGTGTTGGCGGTGACGCCGGAAGATTTCCTTAATCTTTCTGAGCGCTTGTACGACTGGCCGGTACTCTATCAATCCTTGCCACTCGACAGCCAATTTCTTTGGATCAATCTGGCCGTACCGGATTATGTTCTGGCTCTGTTCGTCGGTCTGGCGATGCTGATACAACAGAAGATGACCATGGTGCCTTCAACCGATCCTAAAGTAGCCGCACAGGGCAAGATGATGTTGTTCATGATGCCTGCCATGTTCGTCTTTATCTCGATCACCTTTCCGGCAGGTCTGGCGTTGTACTGGTTGACCTCAAGTATTTTACGTGTCATCATTCAGTTCTTCGCCACTGGTCCCGGGGAACTGAAACCCTGGTTTCAGGGCATGGTGGCCAAGTTTGGCCCTGACAAGGGTGTTAAACCCCGCGTCGCAAGAGTTGAAAAATCACCTGCTAAACAGCCGGTTCAAGTTGTGGTGGAACAGACTGAGGAGATAATTGATGAGAGATCTGGAGATATTCGCACGGACAGTGGACGAAGCGATAAGCAGCGCCCTGGACAAGCTAAAGGCAAGCCGGGAAGAGGTGGAGATCGACGTCATAAGCGAAGGTAGTCATGGGATATTCGGTCTGGGGGCTGAAGAAGCCTGTATTATCGCGAGGTTAAAAAATGACATCACGAACCGTCCGGTTACACGAGCCCATGACGCCGTGTCGGTCATTCAAGAAGTAATTCAAGCCCTTCTCGATCGGATGGGCCTGGACGCTGGTGTGGAATACCTTCCGGATGCTATGGTAACGGAAGAAACTGGTAACGAATCCGGTATGGTTTTCGATATCCTGGGTGAAGATCTGGGATTATTGATCGGACGGCACGGTCAGACGCTGTCCAATTTCCAGTACCTGGTCCGCATTTTGGTAGCTCAGCGAGTTGGCGAGTACCTTCCGATCGTTGTCGACGTAAACGGATATCGTCAAAGACGTTTCAAAGCTTTGGAGACCCTGGCCAGGCGTACCGCGGAGCAGGTGCGCATCCGTAGAGTACCGTTCTCCCTTGAACCCATGCCGGCTTTTGAGCGCCGCATTGTCCACCTGGTATTGGCGAACGATCCAGCGGTGACAACCGAAAGCGTCGGTGTAGGTGAAGAGCGCAAAGTAGTTGTGGTACCCCGTGAAGGGTTATCAAAATAAATCAGACCTAGACCCAAAGTCTTAGTCTGATTTGACAGTGTTTTCGACAATGTGTTAATCTAGCGACATCATGTTTTTCGGCAGGTTTAGCTACACCTTCGCCTTTACCAAGCGCACCAGAGTGCGCTTGGGCTGGTCGAACACGAACTAAACAGAACTTAAAAGGTTAAACTTAAAGACCACCTCCCAAGCGGAGGTGGTCTTTGTTTTGCGGGAGGTACTAGTACCAGGTGGAATCACGCACCATACCGGGACTTATAAAACGCAACGCCGAACGCTGGCCGGATAAACCGGCGATGTGCTACAAGAACCTGGGCGTGTGGCAACGTTACACCTGGCGTGACTACTACGAGAAGGTGAAGTATTTCTCGCTTGGCCTGCTTAGTCTTGGATTGGAACCGGGCGATGTTGTAGCCATCATCGGCGACAATGAGCCGGAATGGTTTTGGGGCGAGTTCGCCGCGCAGGCCGCAGGTGCGATACCCACCGGTATATACGTTGATGCGGTGCCGGATGAAGTCAAGTTCGTAGTCAATCACTCAGGGGCAAGCTTTGCCATAGTCAATGATCAGGAACAGGCCGACAAATTTCTGGAGATACGGGAAGCGGCGCCCCAGCTACGAAAGGTCATATACTGGGACCCGAAAGGCCTCAAAAACTATAATGATCCACTGTTGATCAGCTTCCCCGAGGTTATCGCTCTCGGTAAAATTTACGAGAAAGAACACCCCGGATCGTTCGAGGAGTCACTTTCTAAAATCAAACCTGAAGATACCGCCTTCATTTACTATACCTCCGGCACTACCGGTCAACAGAAAGCCGCCATCCTGACGCACAAGGCGCTTATTGCCACCGCCTCCGGTTTCGTCACCCGATATCCGCTGGAAGCTAAAAGCGACCTTATATCCAATTTCCCGGCAGCCTGGGTGGGCGACAGTTTTTTTGCTACTATTCCGCACCTGATATCAGGCGCCCGATTAAATTTTCCTGAAGAACCGGAAACAATAGCCTCGGATACAAGGGAGATTGGCCCGCACTTTGTTATATATGGCCCCCGGCAATGGGAAGGGGTTGTCTCTGATATACAGGTGAAAATGATGGACGCTCACCCGTTCAAAAGACTGGCCTATAAAACATTCCTGCCGGTGGGTTATAAGTTGGCTGAGGCACGCTTGTCCGGTATTGAACCGGGAGTTCTCTGGAGAGTTTTAGGTAAGGTGTCCACCGGATTGATGTTCCGCCCGCTTAAAGACAGGCTGGGACTGAGCCGGGTTCGCTGCGCCGTTACGGGGTCTTCGGTGCTGGCTTTGGATACTTTCAAGCTGATCCATGCTATTGGCATCGAATTGCGGCAAAACTACGCCAGCACCGAAGCTGGGTTTATTTCCTCGCATTCCGGAGGTGAAATTGCCTTCGAAAGCGTAGGACGACCGGCACTCAACACTGAGGTGAGGCTGACGGGCGAAGGGGAGCTTTTTGTTCGTTCGGATTGTATGTTTTCAGGTTATTACAAGGATGAGGCTAAAACCAAAGAGAGTTTCGCTCCCGGAGGTTGGTTTCGTACCGGTGACGCGGTTAACATAAATGAAGCCGGTCATCTGATATTTCTCGATCGTTTGAAGGACATGGGCGAATTGAAAAACGGGGTGAAATTCGCACCCCAGTATATCGAAGGCCGGCTGCGCTTTTCTCCTTATATCAAAGATGCTATGGTCCTGGGAGACAAGGAAACAGAGTACGCCTCTGCCATTATCAACATAGATTTTTCAATGGTCAGCAAATGGGCTCAGAATAACCATCTCAACTTCACTACCTACGTCGATCTTTCCCAGAAAAAAGAGATTGCCGACCTTGTCACAAAAGATGTGATGAGGGTAAACAGTTATCTTCCCGAACATTCGCGGGTCAAGAAGTTTGTAATTCTACATAAGGAATTCGATCCCGATGAAGCGGAACTCACCCGTACCCGCAAACTACGCCGCGGCGCAATGTACGAACGCTACAACAACCTTATCAGTGCAATGTATGGTGAAAACCAGGAAGTTGTAGTGGAAGCGCCGGTGACGTATCGTGACGGACGCAAGGGCGTGGTGACGACATCCATTAAGGTGAGGTCATTATAATGGCGGACCTTCTGCAATTCGTATTGACCGGTATCACGGTTGGTTTGGTTTACTCACTGATTGCTCTTGGATTCACTTTCATCTGGAAGTCTTCCAGCGTTGCCAACCTGGCGCTGGGACAAATGGTGCTGCTGTTTTCCTGGATCGCGTATGGGACGATGCAACAGGCGGGTTTACCTTTTTGGGCAGGCTTGCCTGTAACTATCGCCGCCGCTGCCGGGATGGGCTGGATACTCGAGCGTGTTGTGTTAAGACCTCTTATCGGACAGCCGATATTGTCATTGATCACCGTCACCCTGGGCGTGGCTTTTATCTTTGAAGGCTTGGTAAGTATGATTTGGCCGATAAGTACCGCGGCCATGCCGGATTTCATTCCGGATGAACCGGTGCAGATTTTCGGGGCTGTGGTTTCCCAGGAATATCTGTGGGCGGCGGGTATAGCGTTGGTGCTTTTCGTTCTCGTGAGTATCTTTTTCCGCTACCATAAGATGGGTGTGGCCATGAGAGCTACTGCCGACGACCAGATGGCTGTCTGGGCATGCGGTATACCGGTCACTAAAATCTTTTCCGTCTCCTGGATGTTCGCCGGGGCGTTGGCTGCCATCGGCGGTGTGCTCATGTCCAGTATCGGTGGTATTACACACGGTCTGGTCGAAACCGGGCTGAAATCGTTTTCGGTGGTCATTCTTGGCGGATTGGATTCATTTTTAGGTGCCATGGTAGCCGGCCCAATTATCGGTTTAGCGGAAAATCTAGGTGGAGGGTATCTAACGGAACATACCTGGTCAGGCATAAAGGATGTTATTCCCTTTATCATCATCATTATTGTGTTGTTCGTTAAACCCTATGGTCTGTTTGGGCAGGTTCGTATTGAAAGGATTTAGCGCGTGCGCAACGTAATCGTAAATACACGCTGTCGAAATCGGAGCGGTTGGAATTAGATGAGCACAGGTTTACCCTGCGGAACCCGTAACTACTCTTATGCTGCCGATATGGCCATTATCCGCACTAAAACGCATTGGGCATTACTGCTCGTAGGTCTCGCTGTTCTATTCACCGCACCACTCTACCTCTCCGTCTATTGGTTGGGAGTCGTTAATCTTATTGGAATCACTATCGTTGCAGCAATGGGATTGAATCTACTTACCGGATATTGTGGTCAGTTATCGGTGGGGCACGCCGGTTTTATCGCTGTTGGCGCTTTCACCTCCGCGGTACTTACATCCAGACTGGAATTACCGTTTCTTATCGCGTTGCCGCTCGCAGGTTTAGGTGCCGGTCTTATCGGTCTTCTATTCGGTGTAGCCTCATTAAGAGTCAAAGGCTTTTACCTCGCGATAGCCACGATCGCCGCTCAAATTATAATTATGTGGGTTATTAACCACTTAGAGATCACCGGGGGCTTCACCGGTATGAGTGTACCGCGGGCGGAGATATTCGGTATCACCTTCCGCTCGCCGCAGAGTTTGTTTTTTCTCATTATGGTGGTAACAGTTGGGGTCGTATTCTTTGCTAAAAATCTGGCGCGGACCCGCATAGGACGGGCTTTCGTGGCAGTGCGCGACAATGATCTGGCTGCCGAGGTCATGGGTATCAATCTCTTCCGCTACAAATTATTGGCTTTCTTTATCGGCTGTTTTCTAGCCGGAGTCGCTGGATCGTTGACCGCTCACTGGATCAGTTTTGTGTCGACAGAACACTTCTCGATTACAGACTCAATACTTTACGTCGGCATGATAATCATTGGTGGAGCGGGCACCGTCTTGGGGCCCATCCTGGGAGCCATCGCTATTCGTCTGTTACAACAAGGCGTAACCTTTTTGTCACCCACGCTTGAGTCATCCGTCGACTGGCTTCCATCCGGCTTTACTGCCGGGCTGGCGCCTTTCGTGTTTGGTTTGGTAATCGTGCTTTTTCTAGTACTGGAACCACGGGGATTGGCCCATCGCTGGAACCTCTTCAAAGCCTCCTACCGGCTATGGCCGTTTTCACACTGACGGTAGGAGGGGAAACACACATGTGAACTTGAGAATTCAATCGAGTTGGGCGAACAGGTAAATCGAAGGAGGAAGAAATGAAAGGTAAAAACTGGGTGAGAAGGTTATCGGTAATCGTCTTGTCAATGATTCTAGTTAGTCTGCCGGTTTTAGCAGCAGGCTGCGGCGATGAGAACCCGGGGGGGACAACAAATCCAACCGATGAGGTTAAGCAACCCCTTAAAATTGGAATCATGTATCCCCAGACTGGTGTGGCAGCATCGAAAGGGCAACCGATGTCGGCCGGAGTATTGGACGCCATCAAATACATCAACGAAGAAAAAGGTGGCGTTCTGGGTCATGAGATTCAAGTCATAGCACGTGACAATGGATACGACGCCGCCAAATCCACAACAATTATCAACGAATTCATCTCGAGCGGCGCTTTGATGTTCACTTCCCAAGCGTCGGCCATGATGTCGGTGGTAATGGGAATCGCCAACGAAGCTTCACTACCCGGCTTCACTGTTTTCTCCGCACCTTCCATCACCCAGCCGGCTAAGCACATTTACGCCCAGATGCCGGATTACGGCGATGGTTGGGCGGTCTTCGCTGACTACTACATGAAAAACGTTTGGAAGGGATCCGGCGCTCCTAAGATGGCACTCATGTTGCTCAACAATCCTACTGGCTCAGGTGCTAAGGATGCTGCCAATAAACTTGCGGCCTCTATGGGAATCGAGATCGTAGCCATTGAAGAGCATACCTCGACCACCTCCAACGAAATCGAAGCGTTAACCCGTATCGCTGCCAAGAATCCCGATGTGATCTTTATTTCCAGTACTCCCCAGCCGACGTCGGTCATCGTAAAAGGCATTCGCGATGTCCAGGCGACCGGCAAACTGGCCGGGTTAAGTATTGGCTGCGGGCATGCAAGCTACACCAGCCAATTAGTTGACCTGGCCGGCGCGGCCAAGGTTGAAGGCGTCTACGGCGTTTTCCCCACCGTGAGTTGGGGCGAGAATGTTGCTGGTATGGCCAAGATGACCGAGTACGCCCAGAAATACCATCCTGACTTTGCTAACAACATGGACTACATCACTGCTTGGGCGGAGGGTCTTTTAATCGCTAAAATACTGGAAACAGCCATCCAGAATACTCCCGGTGGCGCAGCAAATCTGACCCCAGCTAATGTGGAAAAATACGGTTTCCAAATGCTTAACTATAATGTTGAGGGATTGCATGGCCCGGTGACATATACACCCGGTGACAACCGGTTATCCAAGGCCATGCGCGTATTCCAAGTTAAGAGCGGTGTTATTACCGCGATCAGCGATTGGATCAACGCAGCCTACATAGACTATGGCTTGAAGTAATATCGGCGATGGGAGAGTCCTTCCAAGAAAGGGCTCTCCCATCGAGTACAGGCAAAAATGCTTAAACTCAACAATATCGAAGTTGCCTATCTCAACGTCATCCGTGTGCTGCACGGCGTTTCGCTGTCGGTTCCTGAGGGGCAGATCGTGACGCTGTTGGGAGCTAACGGAGCCGGCAAAACAACGACGCTAAAGGCCATCTCGGGGCTCCTGCACGTTGAAGAGGGAGAAGTCACCGATGGTAACATCGAGTGGGACGGCGAGCGTATCGACAAGAAGAACCCGGAATACATAGGCAAGCTGGGTATCGTACAGGCGTTGGAGGGAAGGCGTGTCTTCGAACACCTGACCGCTGAGGAAAACCTGATGGTCGGGGCTTTCAATCGAAAAGACCGGCAAGAAGTTAAGAATGACCTGGAGATGGTCTACAACTACTTTTCTCGGCTGAAAAACCTTCGTAATAACACAGCAGGATACCTTTCCGGCGGCGAACAACAGATGGTAGTTATCGGTCGAGCGATGATGGCCAGGCCGAAGCTTATGATGCTGGATGAACCATCGCTGGGCCTCGCGCCTCTGATGGTGGAGGAGATCTATAGTATCATCCGGCGCTTCAATGAAGATCAGAAAACCTCGGTGTTACTGGTGGAGCAAAATGTGCGGGTCGCCCTCTCTATCGCTCACTATGGCTATGTGATGGAAAACGGACGGGTGGTGCTGGATGGAACGGCTGATTTTCTTAAGAACAATGAAGATGTCAAAGAATTCTACATGGGTCTTTCCGCAGTAGGGCAGAAAAAGAGTTATCGCGACGTCAAACATTATAAAAGGCGTAAGCGCTGGCTGTAATTTATATCCCCTAATGTCATTTTGAGAGTATAGAAAGATTGATTGATCAGCATTACGATAAAATGGAATCAATGACCGCGGCCGAGCGACAAGTTTTCCTTGACGCCCGACTGGTTAATGCCATTGCCCGCGCCTTCCGAGGAGCGCCTGCCGCTAAAACCCTGATGGCGCAGGCTGGCGTCAAACCCGCTGATATCAAGACGTCAAAGGATATGGAAAAGCTTCCGATTACCCGAAAATCGGACCTGATCGAACATCAACAAAAGCGCCCTCCATATGGCGGTTATTTTGTAGGCAAAAAGGATGACATCGAGCGGATCTTTATCTCACCTGGTCCTGTTTATGAACCATTGCATTTTTCACACATAAAGTGGTTCGCCAGGTCATTTTGGGCGGCCGGTTTTCGTAAAGGCGATGTGGTCATCAATACATTCACCTATCATTTATCTCCTGCTGGCACCCTTTTTGGTGAGGCTCTGCGGCATTGCGGCGCGACGGTCATCGTAGCCGGTGCGGGTAACACCGAGATTCATATCAAGGCTATGAAAGATCTCAAGGTTAATGGTTTTGTCGGTACTCCAAGTTATCTCATGTCGATCATCAAAAAGATTGAAGAAACCGGAGATTTCAAGAACGATTTCAATATCCGGAAAGCCTGGTTCACCGGTGAAATGCTGTCGCCATCGTTACGGCGGGTATTCGAAGATGATTATGGGATCGACACCCGGCAGGCTTACGCCGTAACTGAGCCGGGCGGTGCGTTGGCATTTGAGTGTTCGCAAAAATCCGGATTACATTTGATGGACGATTACTTCATTGAGATTGTCGATCCGGTTTCCGGAGAGCAGTTACCGCCGGGCGACATTGGTGAAGTTGTGGTCACTCCACTGAATAATCCTCATTGGGGGCTGTTGCGCTTCGGTACTGGGGACTTGTCGAGATTGGTCGTTGACGAATGCGCATGTGGCCGAACCTCACCGAAACTTGCTGGGTTGCTTGGGCGTACCGGTGAAGCGGTTAAAGTCCGAGGGATGTTCGTGGTTCCCAAGCAAGTCGAAGCCATGCTGGCGGCATTTCCCGGTGTGGGACGCTTTCAACTCGTCGTTACCCGCGAGGGTACCCGTGATAGTTTGAAGTTACGGGTCGAAGTTGGGCCGGACACCTCGGTAAGAGAATCTTTATTACGAACGATCGAAACAGCTTTTCAAAGCGCCTGTGTGGTTAAATTGGACGGCATCGAGGCGATGACGCCGGGAAGTATACCTGCCGACGCCAAACCCGTCATTGATGAGCGAAATTGGGATTAGCATGATCGAAACAAACTTAACACCGGACATCGATATCATAAAACCGATCAAAGTCAGCCTGCGTAATATTACGCTGTCGTTCGGAGGCATCACCGCTCTCAAAGATGTATCGGTGGATATCCGTGAAAACGAGATACTGGCCATCATCGGACCAAATGGCGCCGGCAAGACCTGCTTGCTGAATTGCCTCAATGGCTTCTACAAGCCTCAAAAAGGCGAGATCATCTACGAAGGTAAGAATATCTCCCGTATACGTCCGGATAAAGCCGCTAAAATTGGTCTGGCACGTACTTTCCAGAATATCGAATTATTCTCCGGGCTGACGACCATGGAAAACGCTATGGCCGCCCGGCACGTGTTTATGAAACAGAATCTCCTTACCGGCGGTCTCTACTTCGGACCGGCGCATGGCGAAGAAATTAGGCATCGCCGGGTTGTTGAAGACATCATCGATTTCCTGGAGATCGAATCGGTGCGTCACCACGTGGTCGCCACTTTACCTTACGGTATGAGGAAGCGTATCGAACTGGCCAGAGCACTGGCGCTGGAGCCGAAGGTTCTTCTGCTCGACGAACCTATGGCTGGCATGAACACCGAGGAGAAGGAAGACATTGCCCGGTTTGTGGTGGATATCTTCGAGGGGCAAGGTGAATGCTACCCGGAAACACCGGTGCTCCGAGACGGGGTGCGGACCATCGTTCTCATCGAGCATGATATGGGTGTGGTCATGGACCTGGCGGATCGCATCGTAGTGCTGGATTTCGGACGGAAGATCGCCGAGGGGACACCTGAAGAGATCAGGAACAATCCGCAGGTTATATCCGCTTACCTGGGAGAGAGCGCCAAGCGCTAGTCCGCGTTATCCTCTTCCGCCATAAGCTTGTCGCGGTAGTCCGTGATACGGCGGCATAACGGGCCTTCGCATTTCAGCGTCAGTCCCATTTTCTTCGCCTTCTTTTCCATATCGGCCAGGCTCTTCTTGTTCGTTGAATCGTATTTGGGGTAACTGGCGCATTTCACTGAGCCGTCCGGATAGACCATGATGGTGATCTCATCATTAACGGCGTCGCACTTGATAGTGGTGGCGGTTAGTTGCCAATCAGGCTTCGACATGGCGGTATTATAACATATGACCCAGAGTTGGCGGCAACCCGTTGACATTGGTTTGCATCATCCAGAAATATCCGGTGTCGCACCTATCGAAATTAGGTAAAATTACGTATTGTGACAAAGCAATCGACGTCATAAAATGAAATGATCACAGTTAGCGGCGTTTACACTGAAGCCGGAACTAACAAAATGACGTGAATTTCGTTTTAACTAGTGAGATCACATTCCAGGAGTCCATCAAAATGGCGAGCAGAGTCGATACCATAAAACGAAGTCGATTTAACGAAGCTGTAGCATCGGCGCCTGAAACCGACGAAAACGGATTATCCTTACTGATCGGTGGACTGGTCGTCTTTGGCCTGGCGCTGGGCGGTCTGGTTATCGGTTATGTTTCACCGACGATAGAGTGGGCCAGCACTGCGGTGTTGGTTTCAACCGGCACTGTGCTGACCGGTTCAGGCATCTGGAACCTAGTCAAAGAACACCTGCCGTAAGCTGAAAGCTTCATCTTTCCAGGGGAATGCTGGTGCCGGTAGCCCGGGCGATCAGTTTGCCACTCTGATCCTCAACACTTATCTCGGCCATGACCATGCGCTTGCCTTGTTTTACCACCCGGCATTCGGCGAAAAGCTCATCGTCCGGCATCGGCGGCGCCAGCAGGTGTGTGTTGAACTGGCAGGCCACAGTGGGGAAGTGCAGGGTGTTAACCGCGTAACCGAAGACTGAATCTGCCAGGGTCATGATGATGCCGCCGTGCACCAATCCCGCAAAGTTCAGAAACTCCGGTTTAAGCTTCAAACTGGCCTTGGCGTAACCTTCGTTGATTTCGACAAGTTGGATGCCGAGGAAGCGCCAGAGCGGCTCTACTGCGCTGCCGCCCCGGAGCATCTCGATATTCTTCTCGCTCAAGCCTCGACGCCTTCATCGAGGATGCGGTAGACAGCTTCCATATCCAGCGAGCTTCTGACCAGATCGGCCAGGGCGTCGTAGTGTTTATCCTTGTCCAATGGGGCGTCATAGACACGTTCCGGCAAACCTTTGCGTTTGCGCAGGTTGTTCATCAGACCGCGCCGGAATCCGTGGCTCAGGAA
Organism: Dehalogenimonas sp. THU2; assembly: GCF_039749495.1. NCBI lineage: Bacteria > Bacillati > Chloroflexota > Dehalococcoidia > Dehalococcoidales > Dehalococcoidaceae > Dehalogenimonas > Dehalogenimonas sp. THU2. The sequence continues at coordinate 135,271 of NZ_JBDLLU010000005.1, forward strand.
GATGCCGTGGATGTAGCTGCCGATGACGGTGCCGCTTTCGTTGATGCTGCCGTCGACGTAATCCGCCGGGCCTTCCTGGGTCTCGTTGATGTGGAACGGGTGATGCGGGCTCACGGTGCGGCCCATGTGGATCTCGTAGCCGGTGAGAACCTCACCTTTAAGCCCGGCCAGCAAGCCGCGGTCGTCGGTGATGACGCCCTTGACCTGGGTGGTGGCTTTTTCACGGGCGAAGGTGGTCTCGGCGTCGATCAGCCCCAGTCCCTCCACGGTATCATGGTCCGACTCAACATGGTCCGGATCATGGATGACCTTGCCCAGCATCTGATAGCCGCCGCAGGCGCCGAAAACCGGCGTGCCAGCTTTGGCTTTCTTTATCACTGCATCGGCGACGCCGGACTGGCGAATAGCCTGAAGGTCCGGCACCGTCGTCTTGGAGCCGGGGATGATGATAAGGTCAGGATTGCCCAGTTCATCGGGGCGGGTGATATATCTCAAGTGGGCACCGTCTTCAGCCAGCGCGTCGAAATCATCGTAGTTGGAGATGCGTGGACTGCGGATGATGGCGATATCGAGGTCCGCCTCCGCCGAGGCATCATGGCGCTCATCGAGATATACAGAATCTTCCTGCGCCAGGAGGATGTCACGGTAGAACGGGACTACGCCCAGCACCGGCACCTTGGTCCGGTTCTCCAGGTAATCATTGGCATCTTTAATAAGACTCACGTCGCCGCGAAACTTGTTGATGATGAAGCCCTTGACCAGCTTCCGTTCTTCCTCGTCTAGTATCTCCATGGTGCCGACAAAGGATGCATAAACGCCGCCGCGATCGATATCACCGGCTAGAAGTACAGGGGATTTCGCGAGTTTGGCGATCCGCATGTTTGCAATCTCGCGTGCCTTCAGGTTTATCTCAGCCGGGGACCCCGCGCCTTCGATGACGATGACATCATATCTTTCGCGAAGGTAATCCAATGATTCCTTGACTTTTTCCAACAGAAACATGGTATGTTGATAGTATTCCTTCGCCGAGGTGGTGTCGTAAACCTTTCCGTGAAGGACGATCTGAGCTCTGGAATTACTCTCCGGTTTGAGCAGCACAGGGTTCATGTGGATGCTGGGGGCGATACCGGCAGCCTCCGCCTGCATGGCCTGAGCGCGGCCGATCTCGCCGCCCTCGGGCGTTACAAAGGCGTTCAGAGCCATATTTTGTCCCTTGAAGGGGGCGACCTTGTAGCCGTCCTGCTTGAAGATGCGGCACAGAGCGGCGACGAGGACGCTTTTGCCAACGTTGGAGGAGGTTCCCTGAATCATAATTATTTTTGTCATAGGGTTATTATACCAGCACCGGATTGCCAAAATATACCGCATACTCGGAAATTACAAATCTCAAGCTCCAAATCTCAAATATTTAACTAATCCCGCGATATTGCCAAAGGGATAATCAGGGGTTAAACTAAAACCATGACTGAAAAAGCCGCCGACATCAACGAAACCATAAAACACCTCAAGAAGAACTACCCCAGGACGCACATTGCTCTGAACTTTACGACACCGTTGGAACTCCTCGCAGCCGTTATCCTATCTGCCCAGACCACCGACGCTGCCATCAACTCATTGACGCCGGCGTTATTTGCCAAATACAAGACCGCACAAGATTATGCCAGGGCTGACGCCGAGGAACTGGAAACGATCATCAAGCGCTCCGGGTTTTATCACAACAAGGCCAAGAGCCTCATCGGCATGGGTAAGACGCTGGTGGAAAAGTTCGGCGGTGAAGTACCCCGGACGATGGCGGAACTGGTCCAAATCCCCGGCGCGGCCCGGAAAACGGCTAACATAGTGCTGTGGAACGCCTTCGGCAAGATCGAGGGCATCGCGGTGGATACCCACGTGGCCCGATTGTCGAACCGCTTGGGCTACACCCAGGAAAAAGACCCGGTGAAGATTGAAAGAGACTTGATGAAAATCGTACCCCAGGATGAATGGGGACGGTTCGCCCATCTTCTCCAGGATCACGGGCGGGCGATATGTATAGCGCGAAAGCCGAAATGCGGGGAGTGTTTTTTGAACGATATTTGTCCCTCCGCGTTTAAAGGCACTTGAATTCCCGATCAGTGATCTTTAATGATCAAGCATTCTATCTGTATTAGAATAAGCGTAATTATGCTTCTTTCGTGTCAAAATATTGAACTTTATTTACCTGAATAATTGTTATTTGGTGGCTCTTCGATTAATACCCTGATGGTTATACTAGGCCTTAAGGATTAATAACGAGGAGGCGTAGAATGAACTGCTGGGAATTTAAAAATTGCGGGCGACAAGGTAGTGTCCCGTCAAGTGGTGTAAATTCATGATTGGTGGTTTCCCGAATCATTAAGGTTGTAAAGCCATGATAAGGGGTTCCTCCTGCGCCCCTTCCAGCGTTTTCTTCATCGAATCCACAGAAAAGTAGCGACGTCC